>QNER01000008.1 GCA_003646175.1 Candidatus Parabeggiatoa sp. nov. 1 | reverse complement strand
GGAGTAGTGCAAACCTTGGAGGCTTTCAATTGAGGGCCATAAAATACTTTGGATGTTCTCAAATTAAAGTCTGGCCCCATATCGCGCTCTAAAATGACACGATTTATGTGGTTTTGTTGGCGAGGCACTCACAGTTGTTGCTATTTGTTCAAATGGGAGTAGTGCAAACCTTGGAGGCTTTCAATTGAGGGCCATAAAATACTTTGGATGTTCTCAAATTAAAATATGGCCCCATATCGCGCCCTAAAAATACACGATTTATGTGGTTTTGTTGGCGAGGCACTCACAGTCGTTGCTATTTGTTCAAATGGGAGTGGTGCAAACCTTGGATGCTTTCAATTGAGGGCCGTAAAATACTTTGGATGTTCTCAAATTAAAATATGGCCCTATATCGCGCTCTGGCACTGAAGTCGTTAAATGGGAAGGCTTCAATTCAGCACCGGTGAAACCGGTGCGGATTCTAAACAGTTCAACCCAAGACAAACCTTAGAAAATACCTCCTAGAATGACAGCCGGCACTTGATTGAGGGAAAAATGAGGCCGTACAAAATTATGCAATACCCTTTTAGCATCTAGTCTGGTTTGTAAAAATGACTTATCTTTGGCGTAGGTATTAGTTTTGCTTTGAACCGCAGACACTCGTCGCCGTAAGGTACTATTAAACGCCTCTACATGATTGGCATGAATCTGTTCATCTTCAAGGTTTGTTTTTGTCTCGGAATGTTCTGGCTGAGGTGCTTGATATTTAGGACGTTTTGGTCCCGTTTTGTGAGCTTGTGACCCTTGATTCTTGACACGCACTTTAACCCCTTCTTTCAAAGTCGTTTTTGGACGACCCACTTGACTGGTTCTAACCACTTCATGACAAATTTCAAACAAGAGATTGCCATTTTGAGTTCTCCATCCGATACCAACGATAAATCATCAGTTTGTTCAATCACTTGAACTAGCGTTTGGATAGCTTTTTCAAACAAAGTCGCTTCTTTCTCACCACAACTGATTTCCCAGATAAAACGACTGGCTCGATCCATTAAAACAATTGTCCACCCTTCAGAAAGGGCAGGTGGTTTGTTCTCACCCACCTTAGTGTCAAGTTCATCACCGGAAATTTAATCGGTACAAATTGGTGACATAAAACCTACAATAATAAAGTTTCTTTCAAGCCACCAAGCCGCTCTAACCATCGATTTATGCTTGGTGGTGAAAGAAAGTTCGACAAGCCGCATTGATACCCATACCCTCATTGAGAGCATCCAAAACCATAACAATAAAGCTTAATGGTTTTCTCAAGCCCGCCAAAGCAGTATGCAAGGGTTTGAGAGAAATAATTGTGACATTCTTGACAATGATAAATATTTCGTATCGATCCGCTCAAAACTTTATAACTTGTATGTGTTTTACAATTGTCAGAATGACAATTGGGACAATGAAGGCTAGTTAATACCATTTTATTTTCTCTTTATTGTGTTTGAACTTTTTTTAGTATAGCATTGGAAAAAATACCATTCAACGACCCCAGTGCCTCAGCTTTATTATGAGACAAATTGTCTGCATAACTGTTACCGAGTTCTGCCTGTAGTTCGGCCCACAATTTTGGTTCATCCGTTTTGGAAACATAAGTAAGCGCTTGCTGGCATAGCGTGATACGCTGAGACATTGATCTGACATTATCGGGTTTGTTGAGTTCACGCAAAATGCCAGCCAGCTTGACTTTGGGAGGTATTGTTGTAAAAGCGGTTTCTATACCCTTGGTACGAGAACGATATAAGAGCTGTTTATTGTTATGTTCTGCTTCGTTAGCCTCTATCAGGAAATAAAATAAGTGTTCGACATTTTCAGAGAGCAATTGAGGGTTAGCAGTGACAATCTGTTTAGATTCTTGCCATGTATCTGCTTCGACAAATTGTTGAATTAATTCTAATAGTTCTTGAGCTTTGTTGTATTTCATGGTAGTCATTTAAAAATGAATGTCAGTTTACAATCCATTACCCAGCAAATCTCCGCGTATCAGGTAGGTAGTCCCAAGCTTTTGCTTAACTTAAACACGTTCCAAAAAACACAAACCCCGCCCAATAATATGGATGTTCAAATGGTTTTTCCGGTAAACGTGTTTTATAATTTTGCATAACAAGGAAAGCTTCTTCATCGGTTTCCTCAGATTCCAAGTAGATTATCATTTCCCAAGGAATATCAAAGTTGGTACGATCTGAAATGATTAGATACCACGCTTTGTCACCAAAGAATTTACACAATTCTTTAAGCTTACGATCCAAATCCCTGAGATTAGGATGGGAATAAGTTTGAATCAGCATCCATAATTTTTCTGGATATACTATAGGTGAATTTTCGTCGCCAGTCATCATTTTAGCTATGACTAAATCTGGGCGATTTTTGAGTCTCGTTTCTAACGATTCTTCAAAACCATGAGCACCTAATATTATTTTATATTGTTCCTTGCTACCATATCCGGGCAAAACCGGCATAATAGCGCATTGAACCGGTGCTTCTTTAAAAATGGGATATTTTCTTTTAGCGGGAACGTACTCTTTCACAGTTTTTTCAGCTTTTTCTGAAGCGGCTGTCGTTTGGCGTTGATCCTCCGGCATGGAAATTGAGTCACTTTTCTTCTTTTCGTCTGGAACCTTGCCTGATACGACATTATTAAATAAAGAACTGAAGGATTTAGTTGGTGGCACTATTTTATCTCCATTTTTTATTTAATGTCGGGCAATTCATCTTCTTCCACGACTGCCAAAGGTTCAGCATACACTGTATAAGCCAACCATGTGGGATCACCTAACTGCTTAATCTCTAACCTTGCTTCTCGCACCGCCTTGCCAATCGGTTGTCCTGCTAATAGCCGATCATAAAATGCGGTGGCAAATTGATACGCCGCCTGATCAAAAAGAGACCAATACGCACCAATAAATGCGCCCGCACCAGCTTGTAGGCTCTGATAGGCAAAACCACCAATATTGGTTAACGATAATCCGCTACGTCCTGCCAAGCAAGCGTTAAGAAAGATAAGAGGATGATGAATAGCACCCAAATTCTTGACTTTTCCGCTGATGTCTCTCGCACGAAGTTGTTCTTGTTGTTCTAGCTTGATACCTGAATGACTGGGATCGGGCACACGGTATAAACCATGCCCCGTGAAGTGCCACGCATCATATTGACCACTTGCCAATGCCTTTGTCACACTCGAAAAATCAGCACTGATCGAGGTAACTTTGCGTTTCTCATTACTCAAATCTAACAAGTAATCACGCTCTTTTTTAGCGTCAGGAAGTCCCGAATCATTTGGTACGACTAAAGCCATATTGTTGAGGGTAAGATGCGAACAACTTGGTATGCCCGGAATCCAGCGTGTCACCACAAATGCATCACAAAAGAAACCACTTTCTACAATCAACCCTTTTTCATCTCTACCTTGAAGTTTACACAACTCCCAAGGAATCCAAGGTTCATCAGATTGAATTTGTAATGATAAGGCGCGATCTTTTAGTTTCCAAAGTAACTCTTGAAGTTCTTTTGGAAATATCGTTTCAAACAAGCGAGTACCCATGGTCGCTAAATAATCTTCAGCAATAGCACCTAAAGCAAGATTTTCAATGTCTTTAAATAAATTCTGAAAAAAGCGTAATGGTTCCACCCGTAAGGAAATGGGGCCATAAGTATTAAAATTTAGTTCAAGTGAAGGATCTTTCGCATGAAGAAGAAATGTCACTGCTGGTCCTCCATGATGTTCACGTTCTAGGATGAGAAGCAACAAATCAGGCTGTTCAATATTGACCTGTTCTAAACGTTGTCCAAGTTCAGTTCGGGGACTTTCGGTAGTTTGTTCTACTATGGTGGGAGACAATTTAATCTCACCAAGGAGTTGTCCCTCGTGAAAAGCCAACACTCGTATTTTGCCTAGCCCCAGTGCAGTTGCCTTGAGTTTGAATTGCAAAGGCAGGGTTTCGTCCTCATCAGAGATCACCAATTGGCCTTCATTTTTGCCTTCTACCATGAAATGACGGCGAGTTTGGATAACAATGTCTACCTTTGATCCCTTTGACAACACTGGTAAATTATGATTTTGCACATCTTCGGCAGAAAGGGAAACCAGCAAAGAAACCGTATCATTAAGTGTCACCTGCTCTGAAAAATCCGCCACCAGTGAACGTATAATAAACTCGTCGGTTGCCTGGACAATGTTCTCAACAATATTTCGATTTACAGTCATTGAACGAAGCAACTCTCCTAGACAATAGATATGTACCTGCAATTGTCTATGCCCTTTTTCCACAGCCTTAAGTCTAAATCCCAATGAAGGCGGTTTACCAACTTTTGAAATTTTGACACTGCCTTCACCATCACTGTCGAGGATAAAACCAGATTTTGGTTCGATAACTATATCTACCGGCACTTCACCTTTTTCAGCGTCTGACGGCACCTGTATAGATATTTTTTCGGCGTTTTTCTTTTCTTCAGGCGTGAAGTTTACTACCAGAGATACTATATCTCCTAAGATCACTTTTTCAGTAAAATCAATAGATAAATAATATATTTGCTCGTTAAAAGAGGGTTTATAAGTGTCTTCAATTACTGGCGTTTCAAAATCACCTAAGCCTAAATTTTCTCCAGTCTTGGTTGGTACCCCAGATTGTGTCGTTTTAACCAATTGAACTTCACCCGCTACCTCTTCTTTAGTCACTCTTATTCCAGTTAAATCAAAGACTTTAATAGGCCACTTTGATTCAGTCGCCAAAGTCACCTTAATACTCCCTTCCGTCACCTCTTGTTTTGCAGTCAATAAAAATTTCGCCTGTCCATAAGTACCCCCAAAACGATGTAATACTATCACTGGTTCATCCGCCGGTTGACTGGTAAATAAACGGTTAGTATTAATCATGCAATAAATAGGATATTCTTCCTCTTCATAAGGCCATTTTTCGGCAGTCGGTTCAAGATCAATCGTCATCAGATAAGTTTCACCCACTTGCGCTTGGCGTGGATAGCTGATAATGGGTTGAAGAGGTAAAGTAGGCTGTGTTTTATGGCTCATTATCGGATTCTTCACAAGTGGTTAGGTGTAGCTTGGTTGTGGGGTTGCCATAATAGACATACAGAAAGGTGTAAAGAAATTGTAATAATTCTTCGTCTGTTGGATCATCGGAGAGTTGTTTTGCTGCGTCGATACGCAGATGACGCAATAAGACGGCAATAGGTAAATGCGGTGATCGTAAAGCGGCTTGGATAAATCTATGAGCAATCTCTGCTGCGTAGGTATCGTGTACTTGGGCTAAAGTGCCAATAACTCCCCGTGCCCCTTTGGTTAAAAATAATTCCGCAAAGCCACGCCGATAGTCATCTCGAAAGAATTTATCATCCACGCGATGCCGCCCAGATTGACAGAAATTTAAAAACACGAGACTTTGCGATTGCTTAATAAGTGAGCAGGGAAGATCAACTAAATCCAAATAGTAAAGCTTTTGTTGCTCGCTGTTAGGTGAGCCAGAACCAAAAGCCACATTTAAAATACCTTGTTCATCAGGTGTTTGAGGGTTAATCTGAAAAAATGTACCGTGGCAAGCCATGTAAATGAAACCATAACCTACTTCGTTTTTTTGTAACTGATTACGAAACGCTTTTATGTCATCAAATGGTTTGACATTAAAAGTATTTTGGAAAAAATGTCGTTCTGATTTTGCACTGCTGAGTTCATCCAATACATAAGCTAAAATTTTGCCGCTACAAGTTTCAGTGCGAGAGGTGCCGATGTCATGCCAACGTATGACAGTGAATGCAGCCCCCAGATAGCCATGTTTAGGAAATTTAATCATTTCCCAAGGAATTTCAAAATCGGTATGATCCGCAATGACTAAATACCATTCTTGATTCTCAAAGTGTTGGCACAATACTGCCAGTTGTTGATCCAATTCCATGAGGCTGGGATAGGCATACCCTTTAGTCAACCGCCAGATATTTCTTGGCAACACGGTTTTAGAAAGTTCTTCATTTTGAATCATTTCGCCTAATGCCAAATTTGGACACTTTTTGGGTGTCGTCTGAGTCAACTTGATGCCAGATGTGCCTAAGAAAATCTGATATTGATCAGCACCGTACATAGATACATGCATCATAACCCATCGCTCAGGCGGATTTTCCGTAATAGAAAGATTTTCATCCGCAAAAAACTGTTCTTCACTTATTTTAGCCTGTTCTAAAGCACTGATAGCTTGGCGTTGGGCATTTGGCATTGTCACAGCCTTAGATTTAGGCTGAACTGAACTGGTGCCAGATACACCACGCCCAATTAAAGGGGACTGAGTGGGCACTATTCTGTCTCCGTTTCGTAGTTTGCCTTAGTATCTTCAGAGGATGAAAACAAAAACATGCTGGCATCCAAAGCTTCTTTTAACTCCCACGGAAGCAAAGTGTATTGTTTGGGATTAGGATTCAATAAAATCACTTCTACCTTATTAAGTGTGCGGATTTGTCGGGCGATTTTCATAGCATCTTCAACACCTTGCCGTTTGACAGGCCATGTAATTTGATTGATGTGACTGGCTGCTAACGGCACATTGCCACGTCCATCCGTCATCACCACTAAGCGAGCGCGTTCCACCGTGCTACGTCCTTGTTGTAAAGCCCGACGCAAGGTTTGATATGCTAACTCTAGCCCATGCGCCAAAGGTGTGGCTTTACCCGCTACCGCTTCCAAAGCAATCTGGAGTCGTGGGACTAACAAGTTACGCGCCAAAATCCGTTCAGCACGAAGTTCTTCAACAGCATCAGCGGCACCGACACGAATCAGGCATAAACTGGTGCGTTCGACATAAGCCCATCGCAAATAGGGCAGTAATTCACTTTGCCAGTCCAAATCGCGTACACTGGTATAGTCCAGTACCATTGCCAACATTTGTTCTGGTACTGGTAAGCGGCGATAACTGCGTAAATCACTGCCCATGACTATCAATTGATTTTTAGGCAGAGGGTGTTGATTTTGCTGTCGTCTGATAAGTTGAAATCTTGCGGCTTCCAACAGGCTAGGTACCCACGCTAAATCCTGTAAATCGGTTGCTCGTTGGGTGCCAATCACCGAGCCGTGCATTACCCCCAGAGCGCGATAATATCTGGGTGGCAAGCGCAAAGACTCGGCTTCACGCTGCACCACAGCCTTATCTTCTAGCTCATAAGGATCAACCGCCACAGGTGAAAATTCTGTGGAAGGCGACTCATACGCTTTTTGTTCGGTGGATGGTTGAGTTGATGAATTTATCTTTGGTTCCTCTTTGTCCGGCTCTTCTGTTTTTGGGGAGGAAAAAGTTTCATCAAGCTCATGTTTTTGAGGTACTTTTTGGGGCTTTTCCGGTATTTCCGTCTCTTGCTGTGGTTTGAGCGGTGATTTTAAATGAATCATTTGAGCGGCAATATCTACATGGTTAGCTGCCACTTGGTGAGTGGTACCTGAAGAGGCACTCTCCAATCGTGCAATCGCCGTTGCCAATCGAGTCAGTGTCAGAGTACGGCGTGTGGAGGAAAGTACTTGTTCATATTCAAGCACACGCGCTAACGCTTGATCGGTTATTGAAGGCCACTGTTGAACCGCTTGGCGTAAGCGCACACCAATGCCAGAAGTTAAAACCGTGTCACTGTGGGGAACACTCTCCTGTGCAAGCCAAGTTTTTATCGCTTGAACTCTATCAGATGTTGGTAACATTTGCCCACTCAGACGCAGACTAAAACGATCCAATAAATGCAGCGAAACCGCACCAATCTCATCGCTGGCACAGCCGGCTAACCACCAAAGGTTGGGTGATATGCACTGACTGCGCCCATGCCGTTCCAAATGTATGACTTCATTGCCCAAAAGCATGACGCAAGCCCGTGCCGCGGCGAGACTGAGATTGGCTAAATTGGGTATCACCATCAAACGTGGGCGTGTATCTTGATAAGTTTTAGGAATAATTTTTGCTCGCCAACCCAGTGTCAGTTCCTCGACATCATCCCGCAAGGTGGGATAACCCCATAAATCATCCTCACTATCGGTGGCACCTAAAGTCATACACAAAGCTTCTTGCTCAGTGACGACTTGAAGCATCTGCGAGAGTAGCGCGGCAACGTGGTTGAGCGCAGTCGGTGGGATGTCATAAACCAAAACGGAGTGCAACCCGCGCTGCAAAACCACACTGGCTAAGGCACGAATAAACGGATTACTGAGATTAGCAGTAGATTTAGGCATCAGGAAGATTCTCTTTTATAGTATTATTGTCAGCCTCAGTTCTCCATGTTATTTTTTCACCTTGTAAAATGTCAGAACGACGATGTTGCAAGGCTAACCTGGCTATTCGTTTAATATGAGCTTGCGTCACTTCAGGATCATTATCACGCGCTGCTAATGCCTTTGCCGCTAACGCTAACACATAATCACCGCGATATCCTTCTGCTTGAAAGGCTTTAGCTAAATCCACACATCGTTGCACTATTTCTTCTGGTACATTTATTTCTTCTGGCACATTTACTTGATAAAATCTTTTCTTAGCTTCTTGCAAAGCGTCGCGTTTTTGAGCATCTTGTTGATAACCTTTATCAATAAAGGTATCTGTCTCGCCTTGCTCGCGTTCAAACAAAGCTTTGTCGTGGGCTAACACCGTTTTTAAAATTTCGCGGCGTTGCGTTTCGTCCGTTGTCGCAGCAACATCCACCATCAAACCAAATCGATCTAACAACTGCGGGCGCAAGCCGCCTTCTTCGGGATTCATGGTACCAACTAATGTAAAAGATAATTCCAAACGCTCACACTGTTCCTCACGCTGGATTTCAAGGATACCCGTTGAAGTCACATCAAGGATAATATTGATAATATGATCATCCAATAAATTAATTTCATCCACATAAAGGATTTTTTGATGAGCAAGTTTAAGTAGCCCATCTTGCCGCTCGGCTTTACCCTGCATCAATGCATCAATATCCCAACCACCTACCACCCTATCTTCAGTGGCATTAATGGGTAACGTGATGGGCAACTCGCCATACATCATCAGGGCAAACGCTCGCACCACCGTCGATTTACCGGTACCTCGGTGCCCACTTAATAAAACACCCCCAATCCGCGGAGCAATATAAGCTAATTCTAATGCTAATTTAATGGGATCATCTTGGGTTGTCTCACCAACAACATAAGAATAGGGCAAAATGCGTTTAGCAATGTCGTTTTGAAATTCAGTCATAGCCATTTTTTGGGTAAAGTCCAAGATAAATCTTGGACTCCTCTATCAGTTTTTATTTAAGAAGAAGGGGTATTCGTCACCGTGATGTTTGTCGGCGCATCATTTCCCCATGTCATGGTGACTTTTAACTGAGCATCCGCCGAACTTTTGGCAAGGATTGCCCCCAATTCACCGTGAAAGTTAATCGCAAATTCCACTTCCATTTTGTCGGGGCGAGTGGCTTCGTTTAATTCTTTAACGCCGGTTACAAACTTAGTGGCACAAGTACGGATAAGTTCCACCCCTGCATCCAAAGCCTCACGAGCAAATGACTGTCCCTTTTCAATTTTAGAATCCCCCCGCATATCACCATAAGGACTTTTGGGTGGGGCGACTTGGGATTCATCGACTTCGATATAAATAATGACATCTTTGTCACGGATAGTGTTTTTGAGAATGGGCATAAAAGTACTCCGGTTTAATTAAGCAATGAATAATACAAAATTATAATACCAAAAAAAATAAATATTAATTTGCACAAATAGTCAACGATAAATAGCAAATAGTAACATTTTATATAAAAACAATAGAAATACTCAAATTTTTGGAATGACTAATTGATAATTAGCCATTAAATAATTATTAGACTTGTTCCTTAATAATTTTATCTGTTATTTTAATAAGTTATAACGATTGCTATCTGTAAATTATTCTAAAATCAATAAATTATATTTTAAAAAATGATCTTGCAAAAAAAATAGACTTGACTAAAAGCATTTGTTTTTTAGTGCTTTAACTAACAGTTTTCTGTAAAAAATCAATAATTTATAAATTATTCTATTTAGAGCCTCTTGCAAAATTATCGCCTTAGAATAAATTCTAAGGCTAAAAGTTCAAGTAGGCTAAAGCCGACTAAATCAATTCTTGATTGAGTGCCCTTTAGGGTACTTTGGCTTTTAGCCTCAGAATTTATTCTGAGGCTTCGAGGTTTTGCAAGAGCTTCTTTAGTTAAATCCCTGGACTTTGACCATTTTTTAGAGATTTCGTTCAAAACAGGCAGTGGATTTCCAGAAACATTTACGGACAGACAGTTTCGGGAATTCGTTTCGAGAATGAATACATAAAACGACTCTAATAATCAATTAGTTAAAAATTTTATCACCGCCAGAAATCTTTTTTATAAATCCTTTTTTATATACAATCCTTGTAGTTCTTGCAAGGTAGTGGGAAAATAGAAATATTTGTTTATTCCGTCAATTCATTGTACTAAATGTTGAGGACATAAAAATGACAGAAACCGCTTCCGTTTTTCCTAGCAAACAATTTTTCGTGGATATGCTGACAAGAGATATTGATCTCCCCGATGCGATTATTGAACTGCTTGATAATTGTGTGGACGGCACTCTGCGTACTACCAAAAAACGCCATGCCAAAGAACCTTATAAAGGTTTTTGGGTCAATATTGAGTTCAAAGAAGGCAAATTCATCATCAGTGACAACTGTGGTGGCATATCAAGAGAACGAGCGGAAACCGGTGCTTTTGCCATGGGAAATCCAGACTTAGAACACGATAGTCATCTTCCCACATTTGGCATGTATGGCATTGGCATGAAACGGGCTATCTTTAAAATAGGACGCTCGGCCCGAGTGATTTCCCAAACCGCTGAAAGTGCGTTTGAGGTGACAATCGAAAAAGACTGGGTGGACAATGGCGAAGAATGGGATTGGCCTTTAACCCCTATTGATAAACCCTTCACAGAACCGGGGACGGTGATTGAAATTGGTGATTTGCATGAATATATCCAAAGACAATTATTTTATTTTCAAGACGTTTTCATAAATAAACTTCGGGATTTGATGGCCACCCACTATACAGTTATCATTGGCAAGGGATTTCAAATCACGCTGGGTGATAAACCCGTTAAACGACAACCGTTAACAGTCTTATTTAACTCACGGGCAAGAAAACAGGGGCCAAGAATTATTCCCTATATTTATAAAGCAGAAACCCTTGATCTCAAAGTAAGATTAGTGGTAGGACTACTCGGCCCTACACCCACAGATGATGAACTTGAAGAAGAACTGGATTTGCCTCGATATAGGGGGGAAGATGCCGGTTGGACGATTATTTGCAATGACCATGTCGTGGTTTCTGGGGATAAAACCGAACTCACTGGGTGGGGAGAAATATGTGTGCCCCGTTATCAGGGCCAATTTAGTGCCATTTTCGGTGTCGTTGAATTTGAAAGTTTAGATTCAAGGAAACTGCCGCTGACAACCACTAAGAGGGGTATTGATCCATCGTCATACATTTATGACATTGCCAAAACGATGATGATAGAAGGCACTCGGCTATTCACGGATTTTACCAACCAATGGAAGAATTATAGAGAAGAAGAAGAAGCACTCTACGAAAAATTGCAACCCACTGAGGTGGGAAAAGTTGTGGCTAAGATACCGGAAAGTGATTTTATCGAAGTTCGTGGTCATCAATGGGAGAAAAAGTACCTGCCGAATTTGCCGAAACCGAATGAGAAAACTCCCAAACGCCAAATAAAATTTGCTTATAGGCAACTCGAACTCTGGAGATTAGCCGAGTTCTTATTTGAAGATGAGGATACGCCGGCATCACAAGTTGGTATTGAATGCTTCAATAGAGTCCTGCGGGAGATCAAACGATGAGCGGTAGCAATTTGCCTTATCATTTAAGGCCCAACAAGGCGATAGAACGTCAACTGTTTATTGAGCTGCTGCTCAAAATCAATCGGATTCGATCACTCTCGGAGTATGTTTATATAGGATTTGGTGGCCCTTTCTTGGAAGATTTTAAACTCATACATGCTTATTTTGACAATAAGCGTATGATTTCACTAGAGATAGAACCGCATACCTATCAAAGACAACGTTTTAACCAACCATTAAGTTGTATCGAATGCCTGAACATGTCGAGCGGGAACTATATATATTCCTACGATTTGAAAGATAACGCCATCATTTGGTTGGATTATGTAGAACCCAAAAAATTGGCAGATCAACTCTCAGAATTTGAATTTCTTCTTGGAAAAATACAGCCTTATGATGTGGTTAAAATAACGTTGAACGCTAATCCCGAAGCTTTGGGAGACAAAGGGAACACACCAGAGGAAAAAAGGAAACATCGCTTTCAAGTGTTTAAAAGTCGTGCTGGAAAACTGCTACAGAATGTTGACGAACACCAGATAGATAAAGAGCAGTTTCCACAAGTACTTTGCGGTGTTTTAAAAAATGTTGTTAAAACGCCAACAGTCAAACAGAACTCACCGAACCATTTATTTCAACCGCTCACTGCGTTTGTGTATTCTGATGGCCCTCACCAAATGCTGACTTTGACGGGTATTTTGTTGGATCAAAATGAAGTCAAAGATTTTATGGACAACACAACGATAGGCAAGTGGTCACTTGCCATTAAAGAGTGGGGGCCACCCGAAAGAATAAACGTACCTACTTTGACGTTGCGCGAGAAAATGTTTATTGACTCATGTTTGCCAAACAGCACACCTCACGAAATCCATGAAAAGATAAATTTTGCTTTCGACAAAAACCCGCAAAAATCTTTGGAAATGTTGGAAAATTATGTGAAATATTATCGTTACTACACTTATTTTTCCAAGATAGTTGTATAGCAATTGATACTTTTGGTTAGGGAATAATTATTATAAACGCAACTAAACGCCGTAAAACACAAACCCCGCCCAATAATACGGATGAGCAAATGGTTTTTCCGATAAACGTGTTTTATAATTTTGCATAGAGAGGAAAGCCTCTTCATCGGTTTCCTCAGATTCCAAGTAGATTTTCTGAAAAAGTGTTACCAATCCTAATTCTTCTACTGTCGCATCACGCAACCAATATTGTGCTTGTTGTAATGCCTGAACTGGTGGCTGATTTTCTTGGAGATAAAGTTGATAGAACCGTTGTAGTAATAACATAGTAGCGATTTCTTCCACCGCCCACAAGGTGTTGATAATTGCAGGAACACCAGCTTGCATAAAGGCTCCTGAAAAACCGATGACTTCATTAGGAATTTTGGTAAAATCTGTGATGCCAGTCTGACAAGCGGCTAAGACAACCATTTGCGTTCTAGCTAAATCGACGGTACCAAGGATTAAGTCTTGTACTGTCAAGCGATCATTTCCGGCCAGATATAGCGCGGAGTCAGGTGGTTCATTTTGGTTAAACACACCGTGGCAGGAAAAATGAATATGAGTTTTGTCATAGATCGTGGTGAGAACAGCCTCGCGTGTGGCTGCATTTTCACAGAGTTGTTGTTGGTTAGGAAATAAAGCCGCAATATTTGCGACTTCCATGGGGCCATATTTGAGAGGAATTTGTCCGTAAGCGGTGGGATTGCCAATTCCTAACAGAGACAGCGGTACATTAGTATAAGGTTGGGTTTGGTTGAGAGCCGCTTGTAATAAACGTGCTGAAGGCGCAAAGCTGAATGTAAAGTCGGTGCAAGCATGTAATGGCAACAAGTTAAGGGTGTCCATTGGGATGAGTACCGCTTGAGAGTAACCAAGTTCTTTCAAGCGTGTTACCAAGGAGTTTATGAGTTGTTGGTTCAGTTGCGGTAAGACTGTTTCTGTTAAAACTGAATTCAGCAATGGAAAATCAGCTAATACCGTACCATGCAAATAACGTTGTTTTTCCTCAGTGTCATAAAGCAATCCATTTAAACTCTCTTTAGTAAAATCATCCAACCATATAATCTGCTTTTCATCAAATGTTGTTGTCTCGAACGAAACAATCAGTGCCAAACTACCTGTCGGTGTAGTCAGCAAATACACGAGCGGTTGTTTTAAGGTGGTTGCCAACTGACAAATCGACTGAAAGTTAAGACCTTCTGGCATAAAGTTTGGCACGTTTTGGCGGAGAGTTTCGACAATGACAAACAACTGGGTACGCGCCGCTTTGAGGTCCGCCAAAACCTCATCTCTGGATCGGGTATTTTCTTGGCCTGCCGTGTACATTTCCTTTTCCAGTGTTTTCACTTGCTCAGTGGCATTACCATAAGCTTGTTGGTCAGTTTCAGAGGCCATTTTTAGCAAAGTCGTGTTGTAATTTTCACTAAAGGCACGAGTTCTGCCTTGTTCTACTTTTTCTATCGCTTCCTCAATACGGCCTAACTTGGCAAGGCAATAACCTACTCTCGCTGCTAAATCTTGATTAGAGGTCAGTTCTGCTTGCCTACCTACAGGAGTACCTTCATCTAGTGTGTAGAGTGTTTCGGTTGTTTGCAGTGCAGCAACGTAGGTTGTGTGAGCGGCTTGCCAGTTATTTTCACTAAAATAGAGATGACCTAATAAACGTTGAAGATGACGGTACTCATAAGGCATGGTTTCGAGGGTCATCACCTGCAAAGCCCGCTGGTAATAGGAAATGGATTTTTTTAGGTTATTAGTCCGCACACCTTGTATACGTTCACTGTAGGCACTTGCTAGATTATTCATGGTTTGTGCCCATTCCACGGGCATGGTTGAACGTGTCCTGACTTGCAAAGCCCTTTGATAGTAAATGATAGCTTGTTCCAAATTGTCCACTCGTTTTCCTCGGATACGATAAAGATAGACATTCGCTATATCATTCATGGTGGTTGCCCATTCCACAGGCATGGCTGAACGTGTTTTGATCTTTAAAGTGTCCTCAAAACAGGCAATCGCTTGTTCCAGATTATCAGATCGCTTCCCGCGTATGCGATCATTATAGGCATTCGCCAAATTACTCATAATGATTGCCCAATCGACGGGCATAGTCTTATATGTGATCACTTCCAAAGCCTCTTTATAGTGATTAATAGCTTTTTCCAAGTTGTCGGATCGTGCTCCCTGAAGCCGATCACTATAAGCATTAGCTAGATTGTTCTTGGTTAATGTCCATTCTACTGGCATGTCTTCGCGTGTTCTGACTCGTAAAGCATTCTCAAAGTAAGTGATGGATTTTTCCAGATTGTCAGCTCGTGTTCCTCGAATACGGTAAAGGTAAACACTAGCCAAATTGTTCATGGTTTGGGCCCAGTCCACGGGCATAGTTGAGTACGTTCTCACTTGCAACACTTTTTGATAGCAGACGAGGGCCTTTTCTAGGTTATTCGCACGCATCCCTTGAATACGTTCACTGTAGGCTGCTGCCAGATTGTTCATGGTTTGGGCCCAGTCAATAGGCATAGTTTTGTATGTTCTTACCTGCAAGGCATTTTCAAAGCAAGTGATGGCTTTTTCTAAATTGTCTGTTCGTTTTCCTTGTATGCGGTGGAAATAGGCATTTGCAAAATTATTCAGGGTTTGTGCCCAATCGACAAGCATAGCCTTGCGTGTTCTCACCTGTAAAGCATTTTCAAAGCAAGCAATGGCTTGTTCCAAATTGTCAGATCGCTCTCCACAGATACGATCAATATAAGCAACCCCCAGATTGTTCATGGTTTGGGCCCAATCTATGGGTATGGCTGAACGTGTTCTGACTTGTAAAGCGTTCTCAAAATAAGCAATAGCCTGTTCCAGATTATCAGATCGTTCTCCACGGCTCCTACTACTGTAAGCATTCGCTAAGTTGTTCATAATGGAAGCCCACATAATAGGTATAGTATTGCGTGTTATGACTTGCAAAGCTTTTTTAAAGCAAATAATGCTTTGTTCCAGATTGTCGGCTTTATTATGAGACAAATTTTCGGCATAACTGTTACCGAGTTCTGTCTGTAATTCTGCCCACAACTTTGGATCATCAGTTTTGGAAACATAAGTAAGCGCTTGCTGGCATAGCGTGATACGCCGAGGCATTGATCTGAAATTATCGGGTTTGTTAAGTTCACGCAAAATGCCAGCCAGCTTGACTTTGGGAGGTCTTTTTGTAAAAGCGGCTTCTATACCCTCAGTGCGACATCGATATAAAAGCTGTCTATATTCAGTAAATATATATTTGTTATGTTCGGCTTCGTTAGCTTTTATCAGGAAATCAAATAAGTGTTCGATTTCTTCAGAGAGCAATTGAGGGTTAGCAGTGACAATCTGTTTAGATTCTTGCCATGTATCTGCTTCGACAAATTTTTGAATTAATTCTAATAATTCTTGAGCTTTGTTGTATTTCATAGTAGTCATTTAAAAATAAATGTCAGTTACAATCCATGACCCAGCAAATCTCCGCGTATCAGGTAACCCCAAGCTTTTGCTTAACTTAAACACGCTCCAGAAAACACAAACCCCGCCCAATAATACGGATGAGCAAACACTTTTTCCGATAAACGAGTTTTATAATTTTGCATAGAGAGGAAAGCTTCTTCATCGGTTTCCTCAGATTCCAAATAGATTTTTTGAAAAAGTGTTACCAATCCTAATTCTTCTACCGTTGCATCACGCAACCAATATTGTGCTTGTTGTAATGCCTGAACTGGAGGTTGGTTTTCTTGGAGATAAAACTGATAAAACCGTTTTAATAACAATAATGTAGCTATTTCCTCTACCGGCCATAAGGTGCTGATAATTGCCGGAACCCCAGCTTGCATAAAAGCTCCCGAAAAACCGATGACTTCATTAGGAATTTTGGTAAAATCAGTGATGCCCGTCTGACACGCGGATAACACCACCATTCGTACTTTGGTTAAATCAACTGTACCAAGGATTAAGTCTTGTACTGTCAAGCGATCATTTCCGGCTAGATAGAGTGCAGAGTCAGGCGGTTCATCCGGTTTAAACAAACCATGACAGGAAAAATGAATATGGGTTTTATCATGGAGTGCTGTGAGTACTCCCTCGCGTGTGGCTGTATTTTCACAGAGTTGTTGTTGATTCGGAAATAAAGCAGCAATATTGGCGACTTCCGTTGGTCCATATTTGAGGATAGGCTTGATTTGATTCGTAGGACTGCCAATCCCTAATAAAGAGGGAGATATATCGACATAAGGTTGTGTTTTGTTGAGAGCTGATTGTAACAAACGTGCTGAAGGTGCAAAACTAAAGGTAAAATCGGTACAAGCATGTAGTGGCAACAAATTAAGAGTATCCATTGGAACTAGCACAGCCTGTGAATAACCGAGTTTTTTTAATCGTGTCACTAAGGGATTTATAAATTGCTGGCTTAACTGCGGTAAGACGGTTTCTGTTAAGATTGAATCCAATACTTGAAAATTGGCTAATACTGTCCCACGCAGATAACGCGGTTTTTCATTAGTATCATAAAGCAATCCGTTTAGCTCTTCAGTATTAAAATCGTCTAACCATACTACCAATTCTTCACTCATTGTAGTTGTATTGGGTAGAATAATTAATGCCAAACTACCTTTCGGTGTGGTGAACAAATATACCAGCGGCTGTTTTAACGTGGTTGCTAACTGACAAATCGGTTGAAAGTTAAGACCTTCAGGCATAAAATCAGGTATTGCTTGGCGGAGAGTATCAACAATGCTAGACAAGTGAATACGTGGTAATTTGAGATCATCTAAAACTTCGTCTCTGGAACGAGTATTTTCCTGATCTGCCGTGTACATTTCTTTTTCCAGTGCTTTCACTTGCTCAGTGGCATTAGCATAAGCCAGTTGGTCAGTTTCAGAGGCCATCTTCAGTAATGTGGTATTATAAGTCTCGCTAAAAGATCGAGTTCTACCCTATTCCACCCTCATCACTGCTTCATCAAAACACCCCACTTTGGCCAGGCAATAGCTAATTCGTGCCGATAAATCTCGATTTTCTACCAACTCTGTTTGCTGTCCTTCCGTAGTACCTTCTTCTATTGTGAAAAGAGTTTCAGTAATTTGAAGGGCAGCTTGGTAAGCAGTATAGGCAGCTTGCCAGTGATTTTTATCAAAATGGAGATGGCCTAAATTGTGTTGAGTTAGGCGATGGTTATGGGGCATAGTTTCGGGTGTGAATATTTGCAACACTGCTTGATAGCATTCTATGGCTTTTTCCAGATTGTTTGCTTTGGTTCCACAAAGGCGTTTTTGATAGGCATTTCCCATATTGAGAATGGTGTTTGCCCATTCTACTGACCTGTTGTTTTTTCTATGTAGCGTAGCTTGATAGCATTCTATGGCCTTTTCCAGATTGTCCGCTTTTGATCCATAAAGGCGATCATCGGCATAGGCAATCCCTAAATTGTTCATGGTTCGTGCCCACTCCACTGGCATATCTTTTTGAGTTCTCACCTGCAAAGCGGCTTGATAGTATTCTATGGCCTTCTCCAAATTCTCTGCCTTTGCTCCACGAATACGATATTGATAAGCACTCGCTAGATTGTGCATGGTTTGTGCCCAATCCACCGGCATGTTTTTTTGGGTTATTACCTGCAAAGCCGCTTGATAGTATTTGATAGCTTCTTCCAAATTGTTTGCTTTGGTTCCAAGAATGCGATCATTGTAGGCATTCCCCAGATTGTTTATGGTTTGTGCCCAGTCCACAGGCATATCCTTTTGGGTTCTCACCAACAAAGCCGCTTGATAGCATTCTATAGCCTTTTCCAGATTGTCTGCTCGTGTCCCACGAAGACGAACACGGTAGGCATTTGCTAAATTATTCATGATTTGTGCCCAATCTACTGGCATATTCTCTTGGTTTTTTACCTGTAAAGCCGCTTGATAACATTCGATGGCTTTCTCCAGATTATTCGCTTTGGCCTCATGAAGGCGTTGACTGTAGGCTTGACCAAGATTGTTCATGATGGTTGCCCATTCCACCTCCATGTCTTTTTGGGTTATCACCTGCAACGCGGCTTGATAATACTCTATGGCCCGCTCCAGATTATCCGTTCGCGTCCCTCGAACGCGGTTTCTATAGGCTGAAGCCAGATTGTTCATGGTGATTGCCCAGTCCGCCGGCGTATCCTTTTGGGTTCTAACCTGCAAAGCGGTTTGATAGTATTCGATGGCCTGTTCCAGATTATCCGCTCGCGTCCCTCGAATACGCTTACGGTAGGCTTCACCCAGATTGTTCATGATAGCTGCCCAGTCCACCGGCCTATTCTTTTTGGTTATAACCTGTAAAGCGGCTTGATAGTATTCGATGGCCTGTTCCAGATTATCCGCTCGCATTCCTCGAATGCGGTCAAGATAGGCTGAAGCCAGATTGTTCATGGTTTGAGCCCATTCCACCGGCATGGCTTCTTGAGTTCTAATCTGCAACGCCTGTTGATAGTAGTCAATGGCCTGTTCCAAATTGTTTGCTCGCATTCCTTGAATACGGTCATGATAAGCATTTGCCAGATTGTTCATAGTTAGTGCCCAGTCCACTGGCATGGCCTGCCGGGTTGTCACCTGTAAAGCCTGTTGATAAAAGTCGATAGCCCTTTCCAAATTGTCTGCTCGTACCCCACGAATGCGATAAGTATAAGTTAATGCTAGATTGTTCATTGTGCTTGCCCAAACAACCGGCATGGCCTGTTGGGTTCTCACCTGCAACGCTTTTTGATAGCAATTGATGGCTTTCTCCAGATTGTCCGCTCGCATTCCTTGAATGCGATCAGCATAAGTATTCGCCAGATTGGTTATGGTTTGTGCCCAATCCATCGGCATACCCTGTTGGGTTCTTACCTGCAACACCTGTTGATAGCAGTCGATAGCCTGTTCCAGATTATCCGCTCGTACCCCACGAATACGGTTACGATAAGCTTCACCTAGATTGTTCATTATAGTTGCCCAATTCACCGGCATGGTCTGTTGAGTTATCACCTGTAACGCTTGTTGATAGTATTCTATGGCATACTCTAGATTATCTGCTTGTGTCCCACGAATGCGATACAGGTATGCATTCGCTAGATTGTTCATCGTTTGTGCCCAATCCACTGGCATGGTCTGTTGGGTTCTCACTCGCAAAGCTGCTTGATAGTATTCTATAGCATTCTCCAGATTGTCTGCTTGTGTCCCACGAATGCGAGTTAGATAGGCACTCGCTAGATTGGTTATAGTTTGAGCCCAATCTACCGGCATAGCCTGTTGAGTTCTCACTTGCAACGCTTGTTGATAACAATCGATGGCTTGCTCCAAATTGTCCGCTCGTGCCCCACAAATACGGTTACGATAAGCTTCACCCAGATTGTTCATTGTGGTTGCCCAATTCATTGGCATAGCCTGTTGAGTTCTCACCTGCAATGCTTGTTGATAGCAGTCAATGGCCAGTTCCAAATTGTCTGCTTGTGTCCCACGAATGCGGTATAGGTATGCACTCGCTAGATTATTCATGATAGTTGCCCATTCCACAGGCATGGCTTCGCGTGTGAAAACTTGTAAAGCTTTTTGATAGTAGGCAATAGCTTGTTCCAGATTGTCTGCTTTATCAATGGATAATTTTTCTGCGTAACAGTCACCAAGTTCTGCCTGTAATCGTGCCCATAATTGTGATACTTTTGTTTTTGAGATATAGGTAAGTGCCTGCTGACATAGTGCAATACGCTGAGGTATCTCTTTAACCTTATCAAGTTTATCAAGTTCATCTAAAATAGTATCAAGTTCTGGATGAGCTTCTAAAAGAATATGTTCTGCAAAGACACTTTCTATGCCTGTACGACACAGGGATAACAATTGTTGATGTTCGCGGAGTATGGACTTAGCTTGTTCATCTTCATTGGCTTCTATCAATAAATTAAATACTTGCTCGACAGAACTTGATAGCAATTGTGGATTATCTGTGATAAATTGTTTCGATTCTTGCCACGTTTCTGCATTGATGAGTTTAAGAATTAACTCTTGTAAGGCTTGAATTTCATCATGTTCCATTGTATTATCCTATGAGGTTCTTGCAAAATTTAATATAACTGAGTGATTTTATTATAATTCAGGTAAAATCAATAAGTTACAAAAGTTTGAACTCACTTTACAACTCAGATTGTACTTCACTTTTCAGATTGTACTTCGGTTTCTCTTTTAATGATCGCAAAGGGTTCTGCGTACACCGTATAAGCTAACCAGGTTGGATCACCTGATTTTTTTACTTCTAACCTAGCTTGTTGCACTGCTTTTCCAATAGGTTGTCCTGCCAATAATTGTTCATAAAATGCTTCGGCAAATTTCAGCGCGGCATTATCAAAAATAGACCAGTACGCGCCGATAAATGCCCCCGCACCTGCTCTTAAACTCTGAGCTGCAAAACCACCAATATCGGTTAAAGAGAGTCCTCCACGTCCCGCTTGGCAAGCATTGAAAAAGATGATCGGATGATGAGTGATACCTAGATTATTGACTTTCCCGTTTATATCTCCGGCACGGAGTTGGTCATTGTTTTCCAGTTCGATACCAGTCAGGTCGGAATCGGGCTCACGAAATAACCCATGCCCGGTAAAATGCCAAGCATCATATTGACCACTTGCCAGTGCTTCTATCACATCCAAAAAATTGGCACCAATCAAAGTGACTTGACGTTGATCGTTTTTCAACGATAATAGGTAATCGCGTTCCTCAATCGCGCTCTTCAGTCCTGAATCACTGGGTACGACTAAAGCGAGATTGTTTAGGGTAAGATTTGAGATGCGTGGTGTTCCCAATATCTTGCGTGTCACCAAAAATAGTTCACAAAAGAAAGGGCTTTCGACAATTTGCCCGTTTTCATCTTTTCCCTGAAGCCGACACAATTCCCAAGGAATCCAAGATTCTTCAGATTGGATTTTTACCGATTGAATGCGATCTTTGAGTTCCCAAAGCAAAACTTGCAGTTCTTTCGGAAACAATTGTTCAAATAGGAGAGTACCTTTTCTCTCAAGCTTCGCTTCAGCAGTTTTATCATTGATGATCTTTTCAATGTCTCTAAAAAATTCTCGAACGAATTGCAAGGGTGCCATTCGTAAAGGAATGGGCCCGTAAGTGTTAAAATCCAGCCCAAGTGAAGAGTCTTTGGCACGAAGGCGAAATGTGACTGCATGTTGACCATGATGTTCCTGTTCAAAGATGAGAAGCAACAAATCTGGCTCCCGCGGCTCAATACTGACATGTCCCAAGCCTTGTTTATACTTCGCCTGTGGGTTTTCATCAGTAGTTTGTTCTACCACAATGGAAATCAATTCAATCTGTCCAAGGTATTGTTCACCACGAAAAGCAAGTACACCTATTTGGCCTTCTCCTAGTGCTGTTGCCTTCAGTTTGAATCGCAAAGGTGGAGTGTTTTTCTCATCAGAAATCACTAGCTGATCTTCAGCTTTACCCACAATAACAAAAGAACGGCGAGTTTCGATAACAATATCCACTGTAGTTCCTGTCGGTAAAGCAACAGGTAACTTGGGGTTTTTGACTTCCTCAGCAGACAGGGAAACCAGTAACGAAACAGTCTCATTCGGTGCCAGTGCCACTTGCTTTGGAAAATTAGCTACCAGTGAACGTGTAATGAATTCATCAGGTGAGGTAGTATCGCCATGTTTCTGTCTCTGAGGAAGTGGCATGGTAGCATCGTAGAAGCCAATCAAGTGTCCTTTATCAGTAACAATGCATAAATCGGGTGCTTTGTTAGCATTCTCATAAGCATCTAAAACCGGGGTTGCGGTGGTTTCATCTAGCTTCAAAACATTTTGAAGCGTCTGTTCGGGGTGAGCAGATAATAACGGTTTAAATTCAAATTCCTCTTCTAGTTTGAAAAGGTGATAGTAAGAGGGTGTATCGATCTGTTGTACGATGACGTGAGAAGGTTCTAAAGGCTTGAGACGTTCTAAGAATTGTTCGGCTTGGTTCACCTTCCAGTCAGAATACATCAAAAGAAATGAATCACGAGTAATTTTGTGCATCTGTACCATAGTTTTCTCCTTTTAAGTTGCGATAAAAAATATTCTTCCCATTTCAAATGAGCTGGGCAACCACAAGGGATTGCCCCTACAGATTAAAAATTTTACATTCCATACACTGTAAATGCTGCCCAGTAGTACGGATGTTCAAAAGGGCGTGTTGTCGGTTGATGTGTCGCAAGATGGCGATAGTACCGCCAATCTTGAAATAGGTTTGCCTCATACTGACTATTAGCAGATTGCTGATAAGCATGTTCTGCATAAATGGCGACTTGTTTAGCCGGTAAGGTACATACCCACCGTTGCGCTTCATGCAATGCTTTAGCAAAATCCATGCCATTATTCAGATGATTAGCATAAAAACGTTCCATAAAAAGGGCGGTGGATAATTCTGGTACCGGCCATAAACTACTTACCACACAGGGCACACCGGCTAACATAAATCCCGCTGGCAAGCCGATAAATTCATCCGGGCTACCTTTGAACACGTCAGTTAATCCCGTTTCGCAAGCAGATAGGGTCACCAGCCGGGCATCGGATAAATTCACCCTATCACTTTGTAACTCTGCTAAAGTAAGACGGCTATCTGCTAAGTTTAAACCTGAGAGCGTTGGTTTATTCAAATTATAGTACCCATGACAGGAAAAATGAACATAAGATCGGCACTCGACACCGGTTATTACCGCTTGTTTCGTGCCCATTTGTTCAGTATCCATTTGGGACTGAGTAAAGAATCCGGCAATCGCATTGCCTTCTATGGTGGCATAAGCCAAATCTTGGGTAGGATTCAGGACAGCGTAGAAATTATTATTAACGGGGCGTTTGGCTTTTTCATGGCAACCAAGCAACACTTCAAGAGACGGTGCATAAGTGACCTGATAATGATCACACACTCTTTTCAATGGCTCCGTTGAAATATTTATAGCATGTAAAGGAAATAGAAAAAGTCGTCCCGACGGTAAAAATATTAATTGCGTGGTAGGGGCTGGACATCGTGCCAAAATGGGGGACAACAATTTTTTTCCTAATTCGGCAAGGGTGTTTTCGATGATCGTATGCCACAGGGTTTCATCTTTATTATTGTAATATTTTATCCAACCGCCCCAGTCTGGATTATCATCGGCACCTTGGGTGAGTACACGTAATGAAGTCGTTGTAAAGTCTGGTACATCAACACTCTGTATACCAAATTTTTGAGTGATTATAAATCCAACACTGCCCGATTCAGTGATACAAAAAGCGATTAAGGCTGTCCGTTCATCAGGAAGTATATTTTTAACCGTTTTCAAATCAATGGGTTTTAAAAATTTAGGCAGGTATTCACGTATTTTTTGGATGGTTTTATCTAGCGCAGAATAACGTTCTTGCACCTGTTGTTCATATTCAGTGTATGTATGTAGCAGATGAGTTTTTTGATGTTGTAGGCGAGCATGAACGGATGGCAGTGCTTTAACCAAGGTAGCTGCTTGCTCAAAAGTCGCCCAAATGTCATCCGGCACCGACAGTGGACGAGAAATACGCATACGTAACGCTTCATTTAACAGACGTGTTTTACCCTGTTCTAAAATCAGTAAGGCTTGTTCTATTTTATTTAAACGGACAGCCGCAAAACTGGCATTAGAGTGAAGTTGCACATTGATGGCGACTTCCAGTGCCTTGCTTTCTGAAAATAATCCCGCCTGATAGGCATATTCACCGGCCGCTATTGCTTCCTGATAGGCTTTCAAGGCTAATTGCCAATTTTGGTTGGAAAAATACAGATTGGCTATATTTCGACTGATAATACGATATTCACTAGGGGCTAATTCTAGTGTGTAGTAGTGTCTAGCTTCTTGATAACATTCAATCGCTTGCGCTAAGTAAGGTTCTTTTTGATAAACGGTTAATTTTTGATAAGCTTGTCCTAAATTGTTGAGGCTGGCTGCATATTGCAGGGGATCCGTTTCTGGTGATTGAAAGCGTAACGCTTCTTGGGCATGATAAATCGCTTGTTTTAAATGGGGTTGAAGTTCATCCGTGGGTAATTCAACGTAAACCGCGGCGATATTATTATGAGTGACTGCATAATCAAACGGTGCCATTTCCGGTGTCCATACGCGCAATGCTTCGTGGTAACATTTCAAGGCTTGTTGCAAATTGTCGCTACGACTGCCTTTAAAAAAATCTGAATAAGCCGCACCTAAGTTATTCTGAGTCATGGCATAGTCTAACGGTGATACGTCCAACGTGTAAAAGCGTAACGCTTCTTTAAAACAAGCAATGGCTTTGGCTAAATTTTCTTGCCAATCTTCACCCACCAGATTGGAATAAGCATTGCCCAAGTCATTTTGTATCACGGCATAATCCAGCGGGGAGGATTCAGGTAACAAGTATTTCAAAGCTTGTTGATAACAGAAAATCGCTTTTTTTAAATTGACTTCACGATCCCCGGTAGGCAGATTGGCATACACATTACCCAGATGAATTTGAATTCTTGCATAAAACAAGGGTGCATTTTCAAATGTGACCACTTGCAATGCTTGTTCAAAACAGGCCTTGGCTTTTGCCAGATTATGACCACGTTCTCCCGTCGGCAATTCAAAATAAGCAACCCCCAAATCGGTTTGCGTTTTAGCAAATTCATACGGCGCGGTTTCTAGGGTGCGATAACGCAAGGCTTCTTGATAGCAATGGATAGCTTGTTGGAGGTTCTCATTATGTTCTGCTGTCGGTAATTGACTGTGGGCGAGTCCTAAATCATGTTGGAGTGCGGCATATTCCAGCGGTGCCACCTCTGCGGTGCGAAAACGTAAGGCTTCTTGATAGTAACCAATTGCTTGCTTGAGATTGTCGGTACGATTGCCGGCGAGTAATTCTGAATAAGCTTGCCCTAAATTATTTTGAATACCAGCATAGTTAAAAGGATCATTTTCAGGTGTATAAACATGAAGTGCCTTTTGATAGCATTCAATGGCTTGCTTTAAATTAGCATCGCGGTTGCCAGTTAATAATGCTCGATAAGCTGCCCCCAAGTTATTTTGCACCATCGTATAATCGAAAGGGGCAGACTCTAACGTCCAAAACCGCAAAGCTTCCTGATAACAAGCGATGGCTTGTCGCACATTGCTATCATGCCCACTGCTTGGTAAGGCAAGATAGGCATTACCTAAATTATTTTGCACCGTCGCATAATTAATGGGTTGCTGTTCAGCGGTAAAAAAGCGTAAAGCTTCGGTAAAGCATTGAATCGCTTGATTCAGATTTTCGGCCCGATTCCCGGTTGGTAAATCGGTATAACTCAATCCTAAATGAACTTGAATACCCGCATAATAAAAAGGATAGTCAGTAGAGGTATAAACGGGTAAGGCTGCTTGATAACAGGCAATGGCTTGATTGAGGTGGGCTGCACGATCACCGTCTAACATTTTGCGGTAAGCATTACCAAGGCTATTTTGGAGAATAGCATAACCGACTGGATCAACTTCCCGCGTCTGAAAATTGAGAGCTATTTTATAGAGTTCGATTGCTATATTTATATTGTGATTATCAGGTGAAAATGTTTGGTAAGCATCACCTAAATGACGTACTGTCCTAGCATATTCAATCGGTTTTTCCTCTGGTTTCCAGAAACGTAGTGCTTTTTCATAACAGACAATGGCTAATCTAAAATTTTCTTGACGATCTCCGGTAGGAAGTTCCGCATAAGTTTGACCCAAATGATCTTGAAGACTGGCATAAAAATTCGGATATTCTTCGGGAATTACCCGTTTAATCATTTGCTGATAAAGATAGATAAGTTCTACTCGAACACTCAAATCGTGTTTTGCCCGTTTATCTAATTGATCTATTTTGGCAATATCTGTTTAAAAGTCAGTAGGAATGCTATTATTGTGGTTCATAACTCATTTTGATTGTCTGAATCTGTTAAATATAGTACAACGGATTTGCGGATTCAACGGATTAGTTTGAAGAAGCCTTTGTCATATTTTCATGAGTCGGGGTTGCTACCCTTGCAGTTGTGAAAACATAAATAGTCTATATATTTACAATTTATAGTATCAATTATCAATTATCAAATAAAAAATGACAAATCGCGACGCCTTAGTACTAGGCATCAATCAATACAAACACCTAACACCACTAAAAGTACCAGCGAGTGATGCCGAAGCCATCGCCAAATTGCTTCATCAATATGGTGATTTCCGAGTTCGCCGCTTGCCATAAATCATTGAGGACGGTGAGTCGCGGATTGCGCCAAACCAAACCCTCATGTTAGCAAAATTGGAACAAGCGATTATTCAACTCTTTAACCCAAAAGGCAACAACATTCCAGACACCGCCCTACTTTGCTGGGCATGGACTGCGTAAGAGCGGTGGAGGAATTCAAGAGGGTTATCTGGCAACCTCTGACACGAATCATCGGAGAGTCGGAGGACATTGGGGCCTGTCTCTACAATGGTTACGTCGCTTGCTGCAAAAAAGTCCTATCAAACAGCAAATTGTCTGGTTGGATTGTTGTTATAGCGGTGAATTACTCAATTTTGAAGAGGCTGATATTCCAAGCGAGTCAGAGCGAGATATTTGTTTTATCGCGGCTTCCCGCGAGTATGAAAAAGCTGAGGAAGAAATTCACCATGGGGTTTTGACAGAAGCTTTATTGCAGAGACTTGATCCTAATCCATACGCTGATGATATGGGAATAGATAATTATACGCTTGAAGAATTTATCAATAGTGCCTTGAAGGGCAAACCACAACAACCTCTTTGGAAAAGGTCATAAAATTCTACTTACCGCTAAAAATATCAATCCACTTTTAAATATTTGCCCTTATAAATGTTGACAATCCTTTGATTTTAATGATGAAGATTATAAATATTTCTATGGGCGCACCACACTGATTAAAGATTTAGTGGAAAAAATCTAGGTGTGGAATTTCTTAGCTGTAGTGGGTGCCTCTGGCAGTGGCAAATCATCGATTGTCAGAACCGGATTGTTGCCTCAGTTATCAAAGAGTGAACAGTGGAAAATTTTCCCACCTTTTACCCCAGCGTGGCAAAGTCCGCCTAAAAACGTTCTTTTGTACCACCCAACGTTGTTGCCCACCATCGTCGCATTTTGGGGCAGGCAAGAAAAACACTTTGGGGGGCTACATGTATGGATTTATTCTTAACTTAATGGCAGTGAGGGGATGCAAGGGGTGTGTCACGGCTATCCAAAAACGCAACTTGTGTAGTATAGTCTATGTTAT
>QNER01000007.1 GCA_003646175.1 Candidatus Parabeggiatoa sp. nov. 1 | reverse complement strand
CTATCTATTTTAGAAAGTGTTCATCCTGCCAGAAAAAACCTTCAAGGTTTGGCAAACCTTGAAGGTTTGGCACCAAATTAATATTTCGGACTTAAGTCAAAATGACACCGATATTGAGTTTCAGGAGGCACTAGATAGAAGTATCAGGGCGTATGCAAAAAACTTTTTCTAAAAAAGTGGCAAAAAAAGTTGATTGCTCAGCTTAATAAGAAAAAAGTCTCAATGCGTATTTTTTACCCAATTCATCAGGTGAAAAAATATCTGGATAAATGGAGAAATGATTGCGACATTTGTGCATTGCAATGAACGTTAAAACGAGAATCCACGTAACATCTTGATGCATCGGTTGTCGTTACTTAAAAATAGGCTAACTGATTGATAATAAATTTATTTAACCTATTTTCCTGCCTAAGCAAAATTTTTTTCAAATAAGTGATCAAAAAAATTGATTGCTCAGCTATCTATTTTAGATAGTCAGTATCAGGCGTATTCTTCACCCACCCAACACCATCACAAAATTGGCTCATCTCTATAAATGAGGAAATGATTATGTCAAACATTAGAAACATGCCCACCCTATTGGTAGAACGTTTATCAAACAACTGGCAGCCAGAATGGAAAGAGAAAGCACCGAATCGCTTTGTGGATAAATGGGAAAAGGGAGTGCCTGAGTACTGGCTTCATAAATTACAGGAAAAAGTGCTTGAAGATTGGCAGAATAGGCTGTCGGAGACACACGATGTCATTCAAGCGTTTGACAAACCAACAGGCAAACACAAATACTATGAATTGGCTGGTTACTTAAAAAATAAATATGAGTGGGTAGACTCAATGAACGCAGGGAAAATATGGAATGCACACACAAATGAGGGCGAAGAACCTAACCACAGCATAAGTTGGAAAGACTTTTTAAGTCAATTGGTTGAGATCTTATTAGCGAAAACTCATTGTCTATGGAATGATTCTCACATAGAGTTGTTGTATCCGCTTATAACGCTCAAAACTGATGCATTGGTAGATGACTTAATTCCTAACGTTTACAAAGCAGAGTTGCATGGTAGAAGACAACCACAAAGTTGGGAAGATTTTTTAATTCAAGCCATTGAGCTTTTGTTAGCTGGAAAGCGTCAGTGGAATCAGGAGGAGTATCCTGATATATCTGAACAGATAAAAGCGATTGTGAAAAGCTTGGTTTCTAACACGTATAAACAACATATAATCGTTAAGGAGTTGTATTCTGACTGGGCACACAAATGGCGTTTTCTTTCCTCTCAAAGAGAAGAATATGATGAATATGATGATGAAGAGGGAGTTCAATATACCTCTTTAGAATTAGAAGAAATTGCTAAGAATATAGATGATGAACGTGTAGAAAATCTCATCAGTGAAGAACCAAACTTAGATTATTTCTCTGAATTTAATCTTGGCGATGATCCAGAACTTCGTTGGTTTGCCAACCAATTACCTAAATTTATTGAGGTAAAAAATCCGTATAAGCACCGTATCAATGTGGTACTCAAGTCTAACCGGGTAATAGCAGAACAACTGAAATTATCTGATGACGAAGCCATAAAATTCGGCTGATTGTAACGGATTTTGGGGAGGCTTTTATTCGCCCCAAATTTCTAATTAAGAATTAGAAACGATAAATCGCGAGTAACAAACCTTTGAACCAATAACTATTTGTTTTTTTAGCATAAATCTCTTTATGATTGATAGCCTTTAAATATTTTTGGAAATAGCGCTTTCCCCTTTTGACTGAGGCTGAGAATCATTATCTATGCTTTAAAGCCCCGAAATTAAGGGCTCCCCAAAATCCGTTATAATCAGAAATTCGGAATATCTGAAGAACAAGCAACCGAACTCCAAAATTTATCTGAAGAAAAGGTGCGTGAATTGAAAAGGAGGCTCAAGAAAAAATTACAACCGTATAAGGTATTACTCTATAAGTAAACTAAATTAAACGTTAAAAACCTCCGAGGTTTGGCAAACCTCGGAGGTTTATCCAAATAATATAAAAACCGTGAGGAATCTCACTATGATAAACTTAACTCAAGCTGAAGAGTCTTCATTAAATTTACGTCTTAAAAAGAGTCTTCTTAATTCTTCAAAAATACTGGGATGCCGATTGTCTGAGTTTGAAGTCGTCGAGGCTTGCAAAAAACCTTCTCGTCTTGACGCTTACTGGGTAGATTTTGCATGGGAGTCAGAGAAAAATTTGCGTATGCGTTTGGCGTTTAAAAAACATCAGGCTTATTTAGAACAGACATTTGAAAAGACACACGCTAATTTTCCAGTAAGATGGGGAAAAGGGTTAACGCCGGCACTCCAGTTTTCTTCTGAAGGTATTTGTCAAATCACACAGCAAGAAGCTCGGCAATTAGTTCAGCAGTTTTCTGAATTGCCCGCCTTACCACCTCCCGAAAAATCAAGGAAGTGGGAAATTAGCCTTGGAATCAGTGAGCCGCTTTTTATGCCAGGTTTTGCGGCAGCCGATGGCGAAGAACCTTGGATTGTTTTGGGATTGGAAACATTAAACCCTCAAAAAAAATACGAAGAACGCGACAAGGAAACTGGAAAAACTATTTTAAGGTGTCGTTTAATCGGCAATGAGTGGGTTGTGGATTTTTTAACGCCAACAAAATCGGCAGATAACAAAGTAAAACTCATCATGGTTAATCATTCAAAAACCGAGATTCTCAATGAAACCCAAGAACTGGTGTATGAAGATAAAAGGTGGCGTTTTCGCTATGTGTTACCTCAATCCATTGTCGATAAAGTCACCGGTATTACTGTTATCCCATCTTCAAGTAGGTAGTACAGCTTCTTTCCGGATTTTACGGATAAAAACAATAACGATTAGGTCAGGAGGATTAGCCGTATTGCTAATATACCATTGCCGAATGGGTGGATTACTACGAAAAAATCATTTGGTTGAGATCACCCATATTGCAGGACTACCTTCAAGTGAATGAAGAAACTCACTCAGGTGTAACATGACATGTTTAATAGCGATAAATTTGAAGATGCCATCAAGGGTGGCAGATATATTGAAGCGGTTGGTGAGAGTCTGAAAGCAGAGCCTGATGACGATAGAGAAGAACTGAAGGATAGATTGTTTGGAAAAGAACGGATTTTTGAAAAGGCACTGATACAAGCTGTCGCAGACAATTCAAATTGGCTTTCTAAAGTCAATAAAGAAATTCCAGACTGGTGGATTTATCCCGGCAGGGGGACAGTTAACACTAAATATGATTATTATAAGGATTACCGTTCACGTTTTATCAAAACTCAATTAAAAGGTGCTTGGATAGTTGCTCGCGAAGAAGAAGCTAATATCGCTTCAGTCGTAAACCACATTGAATTCCCGCCGGGGCTTTTGCACGACTTGGTTCACATATTTGACTCCAGTATGCTTCATCCTCTTAAAGGCATCAATGTCATAAAAGTGCCAGTGTTGTTGGTGGATGATAATAAAGAAGGATATGTGGCTTCTCTCTTTTTAGAACAAGTTAATATAGAAGGGGTAGATAGCCCGCCCTATCCCCATCCGATAAAAATGTCTGGCATTCCCATTGATAAGCAGTTTGAGAAAGCGGTTGAAAACGCATTTAATTTTCTTCGCGACTATTTGCCTCGCCACCATTTTAAAAAGAAATTGCCGGTATTCCGCTGGTGGGTGGCACCGCTCTCTGCCTCAAGGCCAATCAACGGCATTCAAGGCCCTTAACTTTATGGTGCCTTTATTGTTGGGATGTACGGTTCGATACTTGATTTAACAATGCCCGAACATCTCACAACCACTTGCAGTGATGATATGTCAGGCCATCTCATTGGTATTAATGGACTTGCTCATAAAGTTCAAGCGGCTACCCAGGAAAATTTGCAAATCGTGGTTGCTGAAAGGCAATCTTTTGAGGATGAGGGCAATTTAATAACGGATGAGCATAAAAAACATTTACTGACAGCGGAAACAGCCGAGAAACTGATTGAACATTTTTTTGGTTCACAAAAACAGCCTGAAAACACCGATAAAGAAATACCAATGATTCCAACTTCTATTCCAACTCAGCCATCATCGGAAAGGAATGAGAGAAATGAAACAATAGGACAAGTATCAGGGGTCATTATTGATGGTATAACTGATTGGAAATCATTGATTTATAAGTTGGTTGCCGTTGTTGCCGGCATTGGTGGTTTTGGCATTTTGCTAGTATTGCTCACTTATGAAGAACTTATTCAGGCCATAACAATTCTTACCAAGTTAAAACCTGAGCAAATAACTTTTTTATTAAATAATATTATTGTCTTGGCATTTTTCGTCGCTATTCTGGCAATATATGCACAAATTACTAAACCTAAACCTGTCACACCTGATTCTCTTGAATATTCTGCTCAACCGTTTAGAAACGTTTTAGGTTTTATTTTCTTGGTTGTGATAATACTTTTGTGGAAAGATAATCCCTTTTTACTGACGGATAAAAAGGCTCCATTTTTACCTGAGAATAACGAGGTAATACCATCAAGCTCAAAATCCCCACCCTCTCCAGTACCCACTTGTTTGGAAAATTATTGGTGTTCTACGACAATAAACCCGTTGCCCTTGAGTATGTCAAGACAGGACTTGAGGAAACTCAGAAGAATCCATTAGAATACAACATGTTATTGGCGTTTAAGATTAAGTTGTTATTGTTAACAAGCGATATCACTCTAGCTAACAGCGAGGCTGACAAAAATTATGGTCGTTCATCTGATTTAAATAAGTGGATAGATTGCCTAAGGACAGAACAATTTTTTTCGTCTAATCTTATCACTGAGACGGAATTGGAGACTCAATGTTCATCACCTTACAACTTATAAGGGGGTTCAATAATTTCTCAGCATTTGTTCAATAACTGGGGGCGCATTTCGGTTTTCTCGCTATTTTTTAGCATTAAAAGGAGTGTATCGAGATGTAGAACTCAAATAACTACAAGGATTGTTTATAAGAAAGGATTGGTTGGTGAGTGTACCGAAATATCAAGCTTTTTTCTGTCAAAAAATGCGGCAGTTAGCGTTTGGAATTTGAATTCAGGCACCTGACAATCCTTTCTTATAAACAATCCTTGTAGTTTGTTTTTAATCGTCAGAGCGGGAAAATAGCAATGCGCCCATAACTGTCATTTTTTATGGAGGATATTTTTTTTATGAAGAAACAATTTTTCCATTGGCTTCGTTTAGGGGGTATAGGGTTTCTTGTGCTTTTGGGAGTAACGGCATGTGTTTCCAATGCCCCCATGAGAGCACCGCTACCTAATAAAAAAACGTCATCTTCCCATCATGTTATTGGATCGCTATGGGGAGGATTAGTGGGATTTAATAGTGGTTCATATTCTCGTTTTGGCAACCAAAATCAAGAAAGCATTCCTATTGCTCATAAATCCCAATCATTACCTCATAATGGTTTATTTATACGCAGGAATAATGCTTTTGGTACCAAAATGATCACTGGCATTGAAGAACTCATTGCTGAAGGTGTTAAAATTGGGCACCAGGAAATTCGTTTTGATGACTTTATTGCTATGAATACTAAAGGCATACCGTTACCAAAACGCAATAATGCCTTAGCGGTGAGTCATGGTATTGCGGTGATTTCAGACAATCAAAAGCGTGATGACAGCAAAGCAACGCATTACTTAGAAATTGCGTTGAAAACTGTTGAGTCTGCACCATTAGGGCACCCTGAAACCAAAGCACTGCCGGTGAATTATATTTTTGTTGTTGATACCAGTAGTTCTATGGATGGAAAAAAACTGGACAGTGTCAAAACCGCCATCGCAGAATTATTTACCCGATTGAAGGCCGATGATGTGCTTGGTATCATAGAGTTTAATAATCGACCAAAAACGGTGTTAGAAGCCACGCCGGTAACAAAGATAGATCGTTATAAATTTCGCAGAATCATCAACAATCTTGTTGCAGGTGGTGGAACGGACATTAATCTTGGCTTATCTTTTGGTATAGACGAAATAGCTCGTTATGGTGATCGTTATAAGGTCAATCAAGTTTTTTTATTTTCCGATGGCAATCCGACTTCTGGAGAAACTAACTGGATTAAAATTCGGCAAAATATCGCTAAAAGAACTCGCCGCCGCAATTTCCGGTTATCAACTTTTGCATTTGGCACCGATGCCAGCAAAACTGAACTTGATAGACTGGCGGGCATAACTGGCGGACAAAACACGTTTGTCACAGCACCTAAAGATGTTCGTATCAGTTTACAACGGGCACTTGACAGAAGAAAACATCTTGCGGCTATCAATGTGCAAATGCAAATAGAAATTGATCCAGATATTGTTATTCTACATTTGTATGGACACGATCTCATCACTGATCCGGTGAGACGAGAGGCAGTGCTAAGAGAACTTGGGAAAACCAAAGACGAAATACAGAAAGACTATAGTATTGAGCAACCGCCTGATCTTATTACCGACGAGAAAGGCATTCGTATCTTTGTGCCCAACTTGGCTGTGGGTGAAACCTATTGGGTGGTTTTTGAAATAGCAGTGCCTGAACAACATAGCCAATCCGCTTTGGGAAAAGCCACTGTTCAATACTTGGATACTTTTGCGCGTCAAAACGAAAAGTATCGCTTTTACTTGTCGCCCAAAGGCCGTATAACTCAAGAATGGGTGACACAACATGCGTTAGGATTACGGACAAGTGAAGTCATTTTTTACGCACTTGATGATCTTTATGAGAATGATCTTGACACAGCAGAAAAGCGTATTGAAAGGCATCTCTCAGTTCTTGATGTGGCGAAAAATGATTTTGTGTCTGATGATTCTGCGGAGCAACTGAGAAAAGATGTAGTCACGCTTAACAAATTCCGCTCTCTGGCTCAAAATTTTGGGAAACCAGTAAAAGGCGATGATGGTGGCTACTATAATAGCCCACAATCAACAGTCCGTTCATTTGTCGTTAATAGGCTTAACGCATTTGGTAGAATGAGGAATGGTTTTGTCCAAACAAAAAGTAGATTATGGTAGGTAACGAATAAGCCAAGCACATTGAGGGAGGTTGGGGAAAACTCGACACACTCTCAATGTGCCTTCATTTTTATGTTGTCAAAACTGAAAGGAGCTGAGTTATGAAAAAACTGAAAGAACTGTCACTCGCATTACTGTTTATGGGATTAGTGGCTCTGTTAACGATAGGATGTCCCACTAAAAACGCATTTGCTGCTCATTCTGACTCGTATATTGCGCTGGTAATTGGTAACGGAAATTACCGAAACATCTCACCGCTAAGTACGCCAGTCAAAAATGCTGCTGATATGGCAAATGTCCTAAAAAAATTAGGTTTTGAGGTGACTTTAGCTCAGAATGTCAACCGTCGTGCCATGAGAGAAGCTATAGATGAATTTGAAACACGGCTGCATCATAAAGGTGGAACGGGTTTGTTTTATTTCTCGGGATATGGGTTACAAAACAAAGGCCATAATTTTTTAGTGCCTGTCGATGCTAACATTCAACACGAAGCCGATATTCAGTTTGAATCGTTAGAAGTAGAACGTGTCCTTCACCGCTTGAAACAAGCCAATGATAAGATTGTCATTCTTGATTGTCAAGATATTCCTTTTTATTATATGAGTAGCAAGTTTTTTTATACAAAAAGAGGTTTAGCCCAAATAAATTCTCATACAAGTAATACAACTATTGCTATCGCAGCAGCCCCAGGCCAAACCACTTTGACTCTTACATATCACAGAAACAGTGTTTATACTAAACAGTTGGTAGATGTTTTATCCCAAAAAGGAACTTCCATGAGAACAGAGGATGTGTTAAAGTAAGTGCATAAGCGTGTGAACATGGTAACAAGAGGTAAACAAACACCTTGGTATTCAGCAAGTTTAGGTAAACCATCTTGTTTTGGCTCTTGTCGTCCGAAACTAACTGTGGCAGCCCCTAACCGTCCACAACGTTCAAAAAGACCACAAAGACCGGTAAGACCCCAAAGACCAAGCCTTCCTTATAGGACTGCTATTCGTCAACGTCAACAAGACATTCCAATGGCTTGCCAAACCAAAGCCTTGCCTCACAATGCCTTATTTACACGCAGAAGTAAGGCTTTTGGGACTCAACTCACTGTCGGTATAGAAAAGCTTATTAATGAAGGGATTATGATCGGGAAAGAGAATGTCCGTTTTGATGACTTTGTGGCACTGAATACCGAGGACATACCTTCGCCGGATGTTGGGGATGCCTTAGCCATCAATTACGGCATCGCCACCATTCCTGAGTATCAAAAGCGTATCAAGTACAAAGCGTGTTCGGCTGGGAACGCTACCCATTACTTAGAAATTGCGTTGAAAACAGCAGAGGTTGCGCCCGAAGGACATCCTAAAACCAAAACACCCCCAGTGAATTATCTCTTTGTGGTTGATGTCAGTGGTTCAATGTCCGGTGAAAAACTGGACGCTGTCAAAATCGCAATCGGAGAATTATTTAACCAACTGAGGGCGGATGATGTCATTGGGATTATCGCCTTTAATCACCAAGCGAAAACGCTATTAAAATCAACACCTAAACAGCGTATTTCCCCTCAAAAATTTGGCAACACGATTAGTCTGCTAACCGCTGATGGCGATACCAACATTGATATCGCTTTGTCTATTAGTATAGATGAAATGAGAACCTATCAGGATAGCCAACGGGTTAACCAACTCTTTTTATTTTCAGATGGTAATCCAACCATCGGAGAGACAGACTGGGCAAGAAAAGCTGCGCAAACGGAGTGCATATGGCAATATCCAATTATCAACCTTTGCGTTTGGCAAAGATGCTAACTCAGTTGAATTGAAAAGACTGGCCGACACTTCTGGTGGGCAAAGTATGGTTGTCACCGATCCTAAAACAGCTAAACAAAAGGTTCGTCAGTTCGTCGGAACCATCTGGCTGCTATTAATGTGCAAATGCAAATAGAAATTGCCGAAGAGATCACCATTAGGCATTTCTATGGTCACGATGAAGTGACAGAACCGGTTGTTCGGGCAGCTTTGGAAAGAGAAGCTGATAATCTGGGTAAAAATATAGAAAAGGACACTGGCGTGACGGCACAACCACACCTGATTACCAAAGACAAAGGCATTCGCGTTTTTGTCCCCAATCTGGCGGTGGGTGAAACCTATTGGGTGGTTTTGGAGCTGGAAGTGCCTAAAGGTCAATCGGATTTTGGAAAGGCTACCATCCAATACTTTGATACATTTAAGCAAGAAAACTCGAAAAAAACATTTAGTTTATCACCGAATGGCCAGCTCGCACCACAGTTAGTAGCACAACATGCGTTGAGTTTGTGGACAAGCGAAGAAGTTTACGATGCGCTTGACGATGTAGAGGCTAATGATATAACAACGTTAGAACAGCGCATGCAAATTCATCTTTCAGTGCTTGAGTCGGCAAAAAGTCATCTCGCACCCAAAATGCCCGGACGGCTCAAAACAGCGAATCCTCTTATGGATGATATTATTACTTTGGGCAAATTCGTCTCTCTTGCTAAAGCACTGATACGTGAAAAAAACGCGCCACAGGCTCGTAGCTACTTGATTCATGGGCTTCGTGAACGCAGGGGCGTTAGGAATGGCTTGATGAGAGTCGATTATGATGAGCAATGAGTTTTCGCTGGCTAAAAACCTCTGAGGTTTGGCAAACCTCTGAGGTTTAGGCTTAAAATATTTTTCTGAAAAGCTATAAGTACGAATGAGACTGGACTTGAGGGTAAATGCCTATTGCTCGGATAGCTATATTGAAAAATGGTGAAAAGTTTTTTCAAAAAACTTGGTTTCTCAGAATCCACCAATTATTTAGAATAATTATAATGTATAAGGTTTATTATCGCACAACCGTTTTCACTGGAATAAATATCTTATGCTAACACCTCAAGAAATTTTTATGACAGATTACACGGAAGTTATCCTTGATTTATATCGTTTTGGAAATGCCAAAAGTCCACGATTAGATCACATTCGTCCATTGAAAGATGCCATGTTTGATGAAAAAAATGGTGTTAAATACATCATAGCAGATGGTAACGGCATAAGCGTTTTCTCAACCTTTGATCCGAGCAAGAAAAACACTTGGAAAATACCTAAAGGAACACCTTTGCCAGAAGGTATAATCTTGGTGGAAGATAAACGTCTGGGACATGAAAATCATTACATGTTAGCACCGGCGATAACCATGCGGCTTTCAGCTTTCTTTGATCTGTTAGATCAAATCAAAGAAAAGGCGGTCAAAATTTCTTAACTCTTGAAGGGGATGACTCATGGAAACGCTAGACATCAAATTACCTTATTCAGATTGGACCTTAATTTTTGATTCTGTCCGCCATTACATAAAATACATAGATAATCTAACTAATCCAAATGATGAAATTTCTGAGGATGAACTTGCTGATCTGTACACCGATGGCGAAAATCTTAAAAACCTAGAAAAGCAAATTTACCAACAATTTGAGAAACAGTTTGGCGAATATATTTCAATTTGAAATAGCTTGTAAGACAAAATGTTTTGGCTCTTCGTGAAAGATTTATCTTGGACTTGCCAAACTAAAGTTTGGACTCCTACCAAAAAATATATTATTATTACATACTATAGCTTTTGCCGGACATGCAAAACAGTTCCGGCAAGTATGGCCTTTTTACCTCCAAAGATATTGACTTTTTCTGGGATTAATGAGTCTGATGTAGAAGTCATAGAGCCAAATGGCTATTGCTGGCACTTTCACGGGTGTGAATGGCTTAACAGATGTTCAAAAAGCCTCACTGAAAAAATTAGTGTTACAAATGAAGCCCTATTTAAACTATTTTTACATCAGGTGAGTCAATATGAACAATGATCAACCACTCAGTCTCCAATTATTTCTTCAGGGTGCTGAAATTAAACGTATTGGTAATATGGCTGTCCGAAAAGCCCTTGAAGAAAATCGTCGGCGCGGTATTCCCAATGTTTTTTCTCGAAATGGTCAGAACTATTATGAATTACCTAATGGTGATATAACGAGAGAAGATCCTTTTAAGTCTCTTTTGAGCAAAAACAACAATGGTGATGAAACTCACTCAATACCTTTGAATTGAAAGGTTTCCATGAGCCGTTAACTAAGTGGCACATTATTTAATGATGCGGGCGTGGGCACTTGGGGAGCCGAAAACTGAACAAACTGCAAGCATCTTGCCAAAGGTATTGAACGGTTAGTCGTCTCAAAAGAAACCGCAAAACCGATTCTCGCCTGTGACGATAAGTGGCTCAATAAAAAGCTGTCAAAGGCATTTAAACAGAAGTTTTTGAAATATGAGCGCAGCACTGATTGGTTGTCTACCGAAAAGGATGAACAACTTCAGTTTCATATTCATCAAGATGTTCAAAATGAGCGTTTTAGTTTCAATTTAAAGGGCAACCACAAGGGATTGCCCCTACAATTCAAGGAGTTGCGCGTGGGATTGCCCGGACATTTGCCATTGATATGGTAGGGGCAATCCTTTATGGTTGCCCTTCATTTGAATCAATCCCATTCAACTAACGGATTCTGTGGATAATAAATTCAATGGCCTACATTTGATTTGTTATCAACAGAAAACGTTAGTCATTGAGCCAAGTGGCTATCGCTGGCTTTTTAGAGAACTTTTTTCAATGCTTCATTTCAAAAGGTAAAGTTTTTGGAGCAAAATCACCTGATTTTCACTACTCCAGTGCGGGTCATAAAAATCAGTGAGTTACAAAAAATGGCTGGCATTTTTGAATAGAAATCGTGGGAAATAAATTAGATAGCCGATATTGGTGTGCCCCAACTTGAAGGAGTACTCGTTTGTGGGTATTAAAATAAATATTTCACCACGACTTAAAGGGCACTACCAAAATGTTTTTGTTATGGAAAATGGTGGATTACACTATTGCTAATCCAACTGACGAAACTTTCTAAGGTTTTGAACGAGGAAATGGTGGATTACGCTATCGCCAATCCACCCTACGGAATTATTACCCAATCTTTGCCCCAGTTGGAGCTTCGCTGTCAACTGGGGCAAAGATCCCATTACCCATAAAAAGGAATAGGGGGGGTGGGTTCAGCTACTCATTAATCAAGTTTCGATTCTGGTTTTGTTTCATAAAGGTTATTCTTGAGTGCCTCCATTGCCAATTCAACTTCGGCTTTGACATGCTTATCCACTAACACCTCAAATCTATCTGATACCTCTATCTTGGCTCGCTTCCCTTCTTTGACTTCTTGCTGATGGCATTTCTGTTCTTCTTCTGCTTGTGCCAATTCCGAACGTTCTTCCCCGTCGATTGACAAATAGACACGATAATTGGCTTTAAAAGTCTTTTTACGAGCTATTTCATAGTATTTGGGAAATTCTGAAGCGGCCGATAGCCCCTTTTCCTGAAGCTTAAGGGCGAGTTTGGCAAAGTCCTTGTCCGCCACCTCCATTTCACTACAAATTTGTTGAACTTGGAAAGGATTAACGAGATGTGCCATCAGCAATTGATTGAAGAGTTTACGAGTTTCTTGCCGAACCAGGATTTTATTGCCATTAAAAACCGTGTGTTGCATGTATATTTGCTCACTCAAAAAAAACTGGCCTTTTTCTTGTAGTGCTAAATCTAATAATTTGATAAAGCCTTTGGTGACTTTGCGTGGATCCGATACGAAACTGCGAGCAATATCCAACATCTGTGCCCATGCATCAAACATGGCTCTTTGAAACAAGGCATATTGGATTACGGCCGATGTTTGTTTATTTCTTTCTTTTTTCACCGTTGATTCAAAATTCCGGTAAACCAAACGCGCACTCTCAAAAGATTTTCCGTCACCAATCGGCATGTAATCCAGAATTTGATTCACCACCTGTCGTGCTTCCGGGGCATCTTGTTGAGTGCTATCCGCGAGTTCTTTTAGCAAGTTCAATTCGTTACAGAAAATTTCAAAAGCCGTGGAAAATTCATGGGTTCTAAAAAAAATCAGTTCAAGACAAGGGATAAGGTATTTTTTGACCTGCGCCTCAAGGATATTTTTCTGGTTTAGGGAGAACTTATTCCACTTTACTTCCTGGTAATTAGGCGTGACTTCCTCCTCTTCTTCACCATTAGGGTAAAGTTCATTTGTCACTTCTTCTAGGTTCAAAACGTATTTGAACAGCAGCTTTTTGTTTCTAATGCTGTCATCCAAAGCCTTGTCAATAATACCAATACTTGTCAGTGAATAAGCGCGTATGATTTGAGTGGAGTCCCTCTTAGTCTTGGCATTCCACTCAATAGCGGCTAATCCTTCAGTTTCACGGTTGTTGAGAATATAATCACAAAACTTGCGACAAGCGAGGCTCGATATCGTGTCATCAGACAATAGGATATTGAAGTGCCCACCGACTTGTTTAGCAGTATTGTTGACATCAACAAAAAGGTGGCGGAAAACTTCCGGGACAGTGGGTACTCTATACGGCGCGTATGCTTTATTTTTTTGGATTGTTGCGTTGGGCGCAAATAAGATGCAAACGGGTACGCTGAGATGCTCAAGTAAATCGGGATGTTTTTGATAGACTTGCTGAATTGTGAACAGTCGGTGCTGCCCATCAATAATAACGAGACGTGCGCCGTATTGATTGCCTTTTGCGATACGAATTTCTAGTTTGACAGGTTCACGCTGCACGCCTACTTCCGTTGTTTGCTCATCTTCCCCCGTATTCAGTTTAAAGCGATAGGCATGTGGGCTGGTACTAGAGAAATAGGTGAGTTTAAATAACCCCGCCCATTCTCTGACAATGTGTTCTTTGCCCCCAGTTTGAAGCATAAGATCGCCTTTTTCATTGGCATAGTAGGCTTCCATCACTTTACCTTTGGTGGGCACAATGGCAGCGAGTAAGGGTGGAAAAAATACTGATCTGGAGCGGATTTCCGCGGGTGTAATTTTTTGAGGGTTGGGGTTCAAATAAGGTTCCATCTCAATGCGTACTCGTTCTTCATCGATATCGCGTTGCATCAAAAGTTCAAAATCGATTTTGTCGGGGCGAATATCTCTGGCAAAGGTGAGTTCGGACAACTCTGCGGAGGAGAAGGTTGTCATAATATATTCAATGGGAAAGGAGTCGCCGCTATAAAATCGGCCAAAGCTGCCGATACGTTCAAAGTTGTAAATCTGTTCTTCGCCAAATGTCTCCAATGGCATAGAAAATCCTCTTTTTTCAGTTTTAAGGAAGCCGCGAAAGTTGACAGCATCGCTCCAACTTTCGCGGCTTAATCAGTTATCAGAGATTCAGAAGTTGCTCGTTCTCGTAATGAAGTTATTTGACGGATGCTATCCTTTTGATGGATAGTATAGTTCATAATATAAAGTTTTGTTCCTTGGAAAAACCTTAGAATTCAGTCCAACCTCGAAGGTTTGGTGCAAAACTTTTCTGGGCTGCTTTTAGAAGTTTGGGCACTATCACTACTTATGTAGGACTAATCTAAGAGTTCAGCGTTTTTTATTGTAAAGTAGGCGGCTTTATCAGGAAATATCCAACGCACCCCGCCGCGAGGATCAGGACAATCGTCAGTGTAGCGTGGAATGAGATGAATGTGTAAGTGCATCACCGTTTGTCCCGCTGCCAAACCATCATTAATCCCAATGTTATAGCCATCAGGGGCGTACTGTTGTTTCAATTCGTTTTGAGCGGCACGTAAGGCATGTAACAGTGCCATCTGTTCTTCGTCAGTGACATCAAAGAGGGAGGGAATATGGCGTTTGGGAATAATCAGGATGTGCCCGGGTGAAATCGGATAGCCGTCCTTGAGCGTAATGACTAATTCATCCTGAAAAATGATTTGTTGGTTATCTAAATGACAAAAAGGGCAGTTTGAGGACATAAGTTTTTAGTTTTTGAGTCAGAAGTCTCAGTGAATAACGTGTATGTTCTGAACGAAACCTTATCAGTTTGGCAAACCGATAAGGTTTTTGCAAACTTTATCTGAAATATTTCTTATTTGCTCTCCGGCGTGCCTTCGCCGCCCCACAATAAAGGAACGTCGCCTTTGTATTCAAAGGGCATTGGTTGTCCTCCTTCCCTGACATTCACGTCGCCCGACAACTTGTAGTTGAATCGACGCTTGAACACCGATTTCCAATCTTGCCAGTCCTCGACAATACCCATCAAACTACTAGCAACGTCAATCTCTAAAAATTCTTCGCCCGATGCCGGAATAGTGATGGACTTGTTGTTCGTACCACGGGCGAATTTCTTGTCATTGATATCTAATTGGTAATTCATGCCCGCGATCGGTAAAGCAAAGGGGTTGGGATTTTTGATCCGCAGTCTGAGCCGGTAGTTTTGTTCAAACAGCCCCATCTTGACAAGTTTAAAATCCGTTAAACTGACTTGTGGGGTGGCGGGTTGTAGGGGAATGGGAAGATTAGCACAGGCGGTTATTAACAATATAAAAAATACAAGTAAAGTTTGTTGAAAAAATTTGTACATAGTTACAGTCTCCTTTGTATTCAATCCAGAGGGCAGGGTACAGGTAAAAAGCAATATCGGCATGATTTCCTGGTTTCCACGCGCTGGCTGCGTGGAAATCTGAAAACAACGAATAACAAGTACAACGCATTGAACAATACTTCGGACAGTTTTTGAAAAATCAGCTACCTCAAACTTGTAAATCATTGAAATATAATGTTTTTATAAATGTTGAGTTAAAAATAAAAAAGCCTGATATAACAATTAGTTACAAAAAGTGTCCGAACCATTGATTGAAGGAATCAACGAATTTTCCGAGTTCCCACCGCTGGTGAACCAGAAAAAAACGGCGAAGGCGGGTACAAGCTGAAAATCAAACACATCGGGTGCAATTAAAAGTGGTGGAAACCCCAATCGCCTAGGGATAAATCCCCAGGCTAAAAGCTCAAGTCCCCTTAAGGGGACTGCAAAAATCCGTGTAATTACACCCAAACACATCCATAGAAATTGACTTAACTGGCTTTGCGTCACTGTGTACCACGAAAGCGAATTTTTTCGGTTGTTTCACGACTAAAAGTGGCTTCACCGCAACGGGTGCAAATCGTCGCTGGAATATGTTCGACTAGCAGCCGGGCTTCGATACCGCTAAGTCATTGTTTTGTATCACATTTATAACTATTATAAAAGCTTTAATAATCAATGAGTTAGTTGATTAATCCTACAGGCTGCTAGGAAAGGCTTATTATCGATCTGGAAAATTTCCTGAATGTAGCTCTCTTTTGCCTTTGTTGAACCACAAACATGACAGTAAAACTTTTTTTTATCTCCTTTGATCTTTATCGGGTTCATAAAGCGTAATAATCTTTACCAAGTCAGTATCAGCACGCAATGCCTGCCTATGCAACGGACGGGCGCTTTGGTAAAACCTAAGAGCAAACAACTGGGGGAATATTTATGGGTGTGTCCCACTTATCCTACAAACATAGTTAAGGTAACAGTTTGATTATTAAGTAAAAGTCACAATTTTTGGAATATTTTGTAACCGCCTTTTTTAGGCACTGACAAATTTCTCTATTAGATTTGTCCGTCAATAATTTTTAACCAAATAAAAACAATCATTTAAGGTAACTCCCCAAAAATAATAATATACCAAGATTTTTTCCCCAGGTTGCACCTGGGGCTATTCACAACCCCTTCGGGGTTGATAAAAGTGATTTAGAATTTTTATGGTATATTAATTTTTTGGAGTTACCTAAACTCATAAAAGCCTTATTTTCGGACAACTCTATTTATAATTCAAGCAATTGAGGTTCATCTTGTCATATCCACAAATTGAGTCAATATCAACTGGCAAAAATGTGTCAAAATTCAGTAGACGGGTGGGACACACTTATATTTATCGTCTGGATAATCTTCAATTATTTTGAACTCCTTGCTGGCTTCTGTTATTTATAAATCACTGATATTACGCTCAGTAGCTTGCTTGAAAACATGGTGACTGATATTAAACTGACCACCTGAAAATAATTTTTTTTGAATTTCTTCGAGAGTTTTCACAATTGACAATTCGCGATTATTTTTTCACAATTGATAATGAGGAAAGTAAAAAAAGTAAGTAGGTAAAACCAAGTTTTTGGCAAAAACTGGAAATATCACTGATTTTTGCAGTCCCCTTAAGGGGACTTGAGCTTTTAGCCTAGGGATTTATCCCTAGGCGATTGGGGTTTCCACCACTTTTAATTGCACCCGCAAAAACTTGGTTTTTGTTAAGTCAAAAATGTTAAAAGATTTATGTGTACCTATAGTTTGTAAGAATAATAATTTCAGTTAGAAACCATAAAGCGTTTTGGAAACGCTTTACGGTTTTGCCCTTAAATATTTTTCTGAACGTCTATATTTACAAAGTGTACAGTGCAAAACGCAAAAGAACAACAGTGAAAAGGGCTAAGTCCATATATGCGGTGCGTACTTTAAAAGAGTGAAAATGAATAGTTGCTTGGTAACCGTATTAAAGCCCATTCTTCTAAGCATTCTTCATTATTCATTCGTTTACGTCGTTTACGTCGTTTACGTCACAATTCTATAAAATATTATTTAACGATTGTTCAAGTGGGTTTTGATGCTGCCTAAATGTTCATGCAATGCTCAACTTTAATTGATAACCTATTGATTTTTATAGTGAGTGCGATTAAGCAGTGCGTATCTATCAAAAATTTCATACTGAAAATTCAATTGAGCATCGCCTAAATGTTCATTTAATGCCATTCAATATTATTGAACAGCGAATATGTCAAGCGAATGGTTCAGATAATTACTTTATATTTGAGTCAGTTATAAGTAAAGTGCTAAAGATGTTGTAGTTTAAGGTCAAAAAAAGTTTTCTCAGAGCATAAAACATAATTGATTAGAGGTCAAGATGATATTGAACCGTTAGTGTCTGGGGTCAATAGGCTTGTGAGGTTGGAGGAAATAGGTCATAAATAATACCCACGTCTTAAAAGAATATTTGAATAATATTTAATAGGTTTTGGAATGTGTATTGATTTATGGCTAAAAATCACCCCGATTACTCGTCAAGCCATTACCCTTCTCTTCTGCCCTCAGACACAAATTGTTCAACATCACCAAAACCACTGCAATTCTTCATAAAAACCTTATTCATTTCGCAAACCTAGAATATTTTCGGCAAAACTTTTCTGGATAGCTACAGCGTAACCTGCCCATTTGAAGAGGGTGGATATTGTGAGAATCCTGTTTACAAACTATCCTTGATTGCTAAATATTCATTATTTGCTATAGAAGTTTTTGTGCGCAAAAACTTCTATAGCGAACATAATTCTCAATGAACGCTCATGAACATTTGTTGTTAATTTATAACAGTGCTCTCAATGCTGTCAACGGACGTAATACGGTTGCCGCTTTTTTGCGTGAACATCCATATCACACACCCCTTGCCTTAATTGCCATTGGCAAAGCGGCTACGCACATGGTAGCCGGTGCTTATGATGTTTTGAGCACGTATATCACTCATGCTTTGCTAATCACCAAATTGGGTCATTTGGATAAACAATTGTTGGCAGGTTATCCCATTACTTGCCTAGAAGCTGCTCATCCGGTGCCAGATGAATCCAGTCTTGCTGCTGGACAAGCATTGTTATATTTTATTGAAAATTTACCCCCACAGTATCCCATCTTATTTCTAATATCGGGCGGTGCGTCTGCGCTCGTCGAAGTACTTGTCCCCGGCGTGACGCTTGCCGATTTGCAACGAGTAAATCAGTGGTTACTTGGTTCGGGATTAGACATCCATGCGATGAACAAAGTTCGCAAAAGTTTATCGGCTATTAAAGGCGGGCGTTTAGCGGGTTATTTGGAAGGGCATCTGGTATTGAATTTATTGATTTCCGATGTGCCCGGGGATGATTTACAAGCCATTGGATCGGGTTTGGGAACAAAGCATGACGAAATGACGTTGCCCAATTCTTTGCCTGACTGGCTGCGTGCTTTAACTGCATATGCACATCCTTTAGCACAATCTGCCTGTTTCACAAACATCGAACAACATATCATTGCCCGTCCTGCCACTTTACTTCAAGCAGCTTGTGATGCAGCGAGGCGTTTAGGTTATGCTGTATTCAACCATGAGGCATTGATAGTGGGCGAGGCTGAACTTGCGGGACGCACTTTGATCCAACAAATATGCACAGCCAGTCCTGGTATTTATGTATGGTCCAGCGAAACGACAGTGCATTTACCCGAAAATCCGGGGCAAGGGGGGCGTTGTCAAAGTTTGGCTTTAGCGGCGGCTTGTGAATTGGCGGGGCGGGGTGATGTGTTTTTATTGGCCGCGGGCACGGATGGTAATGATGGGCCCAGCGATGTGGCAGGTGCGTTGGTTGATGGGGGAACGTTGGAACGGGGCCGTCAAAAGGGATTTAATGCAGAACAGTGTTTGGAGAAAGCGGATGCGGGACGATTTTTGGCGGAAAGTGGGGATTTGATTTACACGGGACCCACGGGGACTAATGTTATGGATGTACTTATTGGTTTAAAAACGAAGCGGGGTTGCCATCTTGGGGTATTTCGATTTGTGCGGTCAGTGCTGTGCTATTTAGTGGGGTGGATTAGGCGTAGCAGCTAATCCACCCTACATGATGTTTAACCGCACCGTTCAAAATATTTTGAACAGTGCGGTTATTTTTTCGCCTTCTCACAATCTTCAATAAGTGTATCTAAAGCTTTAACAGACGTTTTCGCATCTGTTTTTAACTCATGAAGGAAATCCAACTCACTTTTGCTAATGTCTTCATCAGCAAAGAACGCTTTGCGGAGAACATTAACTTCGTTCTCACTGATATGACCATCTCCTAAGGCAAAAGCTTTTGCTACTTTACGCCATTGAGCCATTTTTGTCTCCTTAACCGTTTAAATGAACATCGAAAATTAAAAATAGATATATTGAAAGGTATTTTCAACCCCTTTTCCTTTTGGGATTTTAATTTAGGGGACGTATTTTGTTTAGAATGGAGAAATTTTTCGCCAATCAATCCTGCCTTCTTGTGTAGGGATAAATCAGCGCGTGGAAATGAGAATGGATGATGAGATCGATTTAAAGATGAAGGGGGGTTAAACCATCTTGAGGGGCTTCGTAATCCTTGGCCCAATTTATATTTCTTTCTTGACCATTTGCCGGTCGCTCTACCCTGAGTTTTGCGGACCTAATTCCTACATCATTAACGGGTACAAAATAACATTTGCCATTTTCATGACAAAAAACGCCAAAGTACTCAATTTGTCCCCGGTAAGAATGTCTTTTCCCATTTCGATGGTAAGAAGAGCTACACGTTTGAAAAGAGACAACGCCATTTTTTAACCGGCCCGTTTTACATTGAATTCTTTTAAAGCCATCTTTTTCTTCAACAACGATGTCATATCGCTGATTGTCTCCAAAGGGAAGTAAAACGACTTTATCATTGTCCACAAGACACGAAAGGATTTTGGCTTCGGTTTTCTCACCAATCTTTTTGGGGTTATAATCAGCAGCCCTTCTTTTATCCATTTGCTACTTATAAGTCCTATTGACGCACAAGAAATCCGCCATTTATTTATGGCGTGAACGGGCATAAATCTTTGTTTTTATTAAACAAAATGGCTCCCCGGGTCGGACTCGAACCGACGCCCTAGCGATTAACAGTCGCTCGCTACTACCAACTGAGCTACCGAGGATTAAAAATTTACTGTATTTTCAAGTACTTACAGATGTACTATGTTGCATGGTCAACTATTAATTTGTTGTTGAGGCACAACTCAATATTTGAGCGTATGTTACACCGCTTATTTGATGATGTCAACCCCTTTTTTTAAAAATATTTGTTTAGTTTGGATGGAATTGAATTTGCGTTCATTTTGGCTACGGCTATTACTCAAATACTATCTAAACAATTACAACTAAATAAAATACCCATACTTCATTACAATAACCAAGTTTTTTCAAAAAGCTTTATTTATTTTATTTATAGACAGGTATATTATTTTCCCGCAATCGCCCTATAGCAGCAACAAAGTTGCACGCATGTTACACCGCTTATTTCATATGTCAACCCCTTTTTTCACAATACCATCAATATTTTTTTGAGCGGATTTGCGCCAATATCAAGTTAACCCAAGTTGCCACCTATAAACCATGATTTATTATAAATCAACCAGTTACGTCAGCGATGGTTTGAGTGGGTGGAAAATATAGAATAATAAAATCAATCACTTACTTATATAATATAGACGTTCAGATAAATCATTTCAGTTAGAAACCTTCAAGGTTTCCAAAACCTTGAAGGTTTTGCCCTCACAACTCTATTGCACCATTGCGTGAAGCGTATTGTGCAATCTTTCCATCGCTTTTTCAAGATTTTCCATGCTGGTTGCAAAGGAAATTCGTACATGACCGGGGGCCCCAAAGGCCGAGCCGGGCACAATTGCGACCTTGGCTTTTTCAATTAAGATTTCGCCCAATTCAATATCCGTCTTAATGCCTAATCGATCCATGACCCCTTGCAAATTTGGGAAAATATAAAATGTGCCTTGACAGGGCAAACATTCGATTCCCTTAATTTCAAGCAGGGATTTTAACACAAAATCATGCCGATCTTTAAAAGTTGTCACCATTTGTTGAATAAAAGATTGCTCACCCTCCAAGGCAGCAAGGGCACCGTGCTGAGCAATTGAAGTCGGATTGGAGGTACTTTGCGACTGAATGGTTTTCATCTTTTGTATCAGTTGCTCAGGCCCCCCAGCATAACCAATACGCCATCCCGTCATTGAGTAAGTCTTAGAAACACCATTGAGCACCATGGTACGATCATACAAATCCGTACACATATTCAGGATATTCTTAAAAGGTGCACCTTCCCACAGAATATGCTCATATATATCATCTGTGACTACTATGACTTTCGGGTAATGGCGAATAACTGCGCCTAATTCGGCCAATTCTGCCGGCGTGTAGTGTACCCCGGTGGGGTTTGACGGACTATTTAACACAAAAAGTCTGGTTTTTTCCGTCATTGCGGCTTCCAATTGCTTAGGCGTTATTTTAAAGCCTTGTTGAATGCCAGCACTGATAATAACGGGTTCCGCGCCCGCCAGCATCACCATATCAGGATAAGAAACCCAATAGGGCGCGGGAATAATGGCTTCATCACCGGGATTCAGCAACGCTTGAGCTAAATTATAAAAGCTATGTTTACCCCCACACGATACCAGCACTTGTTTCATGCCATATTCAAGTTGATTATCGCGGGCAAATTTATTGATAACCGCTTGTTTTAATGCCGGAATTCCATCAACAGGCGTGTATTTAGTGTGGCCTTTATTGAGGGCCTCCACGGCTGCGTCTTTGATATGCTGGGGCGTATCAAAATCAGGCTCACCGGCCCCCAAACCGATAATATCATGCCCCGCTGCTCGCATTTCCGCGGCGCGAGCAGTCACGGCTAAAGTGGGGGACGGTTTAATTGCTTGAACACGTTGGGCAATTTGTAAACTCACAATTGATTTCCTTGTATCGTTTAAAAACATGTAAATTTGTGCATAAAAAATATTTGCACAAAATATTCGAGGTTTGCTAAACCTTAAAGATTTTTGACTTTGGACAAAAATTTATTGGACTCGTCTTTTTTCTAAACATCAATCAAGAGTGCTTGAAATGCTTCCTTATCCATAATGCCCCGTTAATAGATAATATTATATACCGTGCAGTAATTCATCAGTGCGATGTTTTTCCGATGAGGCAAGATGGGTAAGGCAAATATCATATCTATTTGTGGATGTGTAAAAATAAAAATAATAATGACCTCCGGCACTTCAACCATTTTAAAACTGCGTTTTCTACCAGTGCACGCTTAATAAGCTTGTAAGATGAGAAAATCGTTCAGACATGGTATACACACTTCAGGCACTTCGTTCCCCAGAGCTACACACAAATAAGGGGCGTTTTTTCTCTTAATTCAAATAGTTATTTGCCCTACAACCGATAAAAACAGATCACAATGACAATGGTAAGTATATATTATCACTATTTTGAATTGCGATATTATTTTTGTAGTCACGCCATTTGCGTATGGCATCCCATTAGAAATTGGCATTTCTGGATGGATGCTAGGTTATAGTGTCCATTCCCAATCGCGCCTAAAGTTTTTATGCACAAAAAACTTCAGGCACTATCCTAATTCCCAATTCTCGATTTCCGATTCCCAATTCCCAATAAATTTCTATGTCAAAACCATTTCAATTACAAGCCAATTTTAAGGCCAAGGGCGATCAACCACAAGCCATTAAAAAACTCATCGCCGGCTTGGCGCGAGGTGATCAACATCAAATCTTATTGGGCGTTACCGGCTCTGGCAAAACGTTCACAATGGCTAATGTCATCCAAGCCGCGCAACGTCCAACCTTAATTCTCGCGCCCAATAAAACTTTAGCAGCGCAATTGTATAGCGAAATGCGCGGGTTTTTTCCACATAACGCGATAGAGTATTTTGTCTCTTATTATGATTACTATCAGCCCGAAGCCTACATGCCGGCCTCAGATACTTATATTGAAAAAGATGCCTCAATCAATGAACACATTGATCAAATGCGTCTGTCAGCGACAAAAGCCATGCTAGAACGCCCCGATGCGATTATTGTGGCTTCGGTATCAGCGATTTATGGTTTAGGCGATCCTAATTGGTATTTACAAATGGTATTGCATTTAGTGCGCGGTGAGCAAATTGATCAACGTTTTATCTTGCGCCGTCTTGCCGAGTTGCAATATGCCCGCAATGACATGGTGTTGGAACGGGGGACTTACCGTGTGCGTGGTGAAATCGTTGATATTTATCCCGCCGAATCGGAGCGTGATGCCATTCGGGTAGAATTATTTGATGATGAAATTGAATCATTAAGTTATTTTGATCCATTAACTGGACAAAGCTTGCGCCAAGTACCACGTTTAACGATTTACCCAAAAAACCATTATGTGACACCGCGCCATGTTTTATTACAAGCTATTGATTATATTAAAGAAGAACTGCGAGAGCGTTTAGAGGAATGGTACGCTGCCAATAAATTGGTGGAGGCGCAGCGTTTAGAACAACGGACCTTGTTTGATTTAGAAATGATAGCAGAAATCGGCTACTGCTCAGGCATTGAAAATTATTCGCGTTACTTGTCGCAGCATCAAGCCGGTGAACCACCCCCCACCTTATTTGATTATTTACCCGAAAATGCGCTACTGATCATTGATGAAAGCCATGTCACTGTTCCCCAGCTAGGCGCGATGTATAAAGGTGACCGTTCTCGCAAAGAAACGCTGGTAGAGTACGGGTTTCGTTTGCCGTCGGCCTTAGATAATCGTCCCTTAAGGTTTGAAGAATTTGAACGGCTCGCGCCGCAAATCATTTTTACCTCAGCCACGCCAGGGCCTTATGAATTTGAACAGGCCCGCCAAGTCGTTGAACAAGTGGTGCGTCCCACCGGTTTGATCGATCCTGCCATTGAAATACGTCCCGTTGCCAGCCAAGTCGATGATGTCTTATCAGAAATTAATAAGCGAGTGGCACGAAATGAAAGAGTGCTTATCACCACATTGACGAAACGTATGGCGGAAGACTTAACCGAGTATCTAGCCGAACATGATGTAAAAGCCCGTTACCTGCATTCTGATGTAGACACGGTGGAACGGGTGGAGATTATTCGCGATTTGCGTTTAGGCGTGTTTGATGTGTTGGTGGGGATTAATTTGTTGCGCGAGGGATTAGATATGCCCGAAGTGTCATTGGTGGCGGTGTTTGATGCTGATAAAGCCGGCTTTTTGCGCTCAGAGCGTTCATTGATTCAAACCATTGGACGGGCAGCACGGCATATTCACGGACAGGCGATTTTCTACGCGGATAAGATAACAAACGCGATGCAACGAGCAATGGATGAAACCAAGCGGCGGCGTACTAAACAAATCGCCTATAACAAACAGCACGGCATCACCCCGCGCGGCGTAAAAAAAGCGATCACAGATATTTTGGAAGGGGCAAGGCTTGATGTGCCGGCTGCTAATGAATATGCCAAAATTGCCGACGCCGGCGCAGAATATGCGGCTTTGTCATCTGAACAAATTGACAAGAAACTCAAGCAATTACAAAAACAAATGTATCAACACGCTGAAAATTTGGAATTTGAAGACGCGGCTAAATTGCGTGATGAAATTCGGCGGTTGCAAGAAAAACGCTTAGAGATGTAGTCATACCCATTTTTGGTAGTCCTGAAATGTGAACCTCGAAAGGAGTCCAAACTTTAGTTTGGGTCGCCTTCCAAACTAAAGTTTGGACTCCATCACCCACATTGGCTTAACCGACTCAGTTGGCCCACAAGGTAAAGTGGCAGTGATAGAAACCTAAAATCTATACTGGAACCATCAGGAAGCTTGGTGCTGGTGTCTATCTGGCTAGGTGGGGCCGAGTTGAAGCGCACGCCTAAATGTCGCTGTTTTTCCTTCAGAAAGAGGTGGAGAGATTTCATCTGGCCGGTTTTACCCGCTTTGACTTCTATCGGGATGATTTGCCCTGCATTGCTTATAACATAATCCAGTTCCGCGGATGAGGATTTTTTTTCTCGTGCCCAGTAATAGAGGTTTGGTTCCTCGTAAGGCATTTGAAGATAGAGCAAATGTTGACCAATAAACTGTTCCGCGAGACTGCCATTATTGACGAAATTCAGTTCGTCAACTTCCATCAGGTTCAGGTAACTTAATCCAAGACTGGTGGACACAAGGCCAATATCTAGGAATAACACCTTGAAAAAACGGTCATTTTGTTCAGCGCCCAGCGGCACGCCATTTGCACAGGTGTGATGTACTTTCCAAGCAACTCTCGCCAAACAAAGTTGATTGAGGGCTGTGGCGATACACGCCGGTTTGTTCTCGCAGCTGATATGGCTGTATTTGAACTTATTGCCAATCATAGTCGGTATTTTGTTAAAGACTTTGCGAATTAAATCATGTTTTGTGATTGACGCATATTTGCCGAAATCATCCCGATAAGTGGAAAGGATAGATTGCTTGACTTTTTCGCTCGTTTTAAAAGTTTTGTCTTCAGCATAAGCCTTGATTGATTCAGGCATCCCACCGGTGATAAAGTAGATTTTGACGAGATCCATCAATTTATCATGAATGGGTTTGGGTATTTCCTCACAGATTTGGTAATGCGCTAGAAAATCGGCTAAGGCTTTTTCACCGACAGCCAGCAGAAATTCAGCAAAGCTCATTGGGCCAAGATGAAGGTATTCAATACGACCCACCGGCATGGAAAAGCCGGCTTGGGAAAGGGTAAATTCCAGCAGGGAACCAGCACTGAGGATATGGAGTTGTGGAAATTCTTACGTGAAATATCGCAGAGCCACAATAGCTTCCGCTGCTCCTTGAATTTCATCCAAAAAAAGCAAAGTATGCCCGGGCAAAATCGTTTGACCAGTTTGTAGCGAAATGAGTTGAGTAATTTTGTGTGGATCGTGGGACTTGAAGAAGCTGGCCAGTTCAGGATTGCGCTCAAAATTTAATTCTATCAAATCAAAGCCGCATTGTTCTGATAAAAGTCGCACGAGCGTCGATTTGCCCACCTGTCTCGCCCCCCGGATAACAATGGGTTTACGGTGTTTAACCTTGACCCATTCACTAAGATAGGAAAGTTGATGCCTATACATGTTCATATAGCAATGGCTCATTAAGAATGGTAAATGATGAATGATTATTTAATATAATTATCAATGACTTAAATGATATAAATGTACTTGATGCAATCGGAAAACGCTATATAACCTTTGATTTGAAAAAATACCAGGCTATTTTATCTAAGTTAGGTATAAAATGAAAGGTTATTTTATAAAATATCAGTAAATATTAGGTCCCTATTTACCCTATTTTCCACATTCATCAGGTGAAGAATATGTCCAAATTTATCTTTTCAGAGTTATCGCGGGAACGCTTAAATTCCATCGTCAAAATTGAAGATAAAGGTTTTGTAGCGGCAAAGTGGAATCAATCGATATCGGAATGCACCGCTAGAGAAAAAGAAAAAATCCAGTTGATTCAAGAATATTCGCTCAATTACCAACTCAGTTTGATGAATGAAGCGACTATTTGGGCAAGAACCATTTATCCACTTCTTATGTTGGCAGAAAGCGGAAATATTCAAGCATGGGCTGAAGTTTCCTTGGCTGGCAAATATCCACATTTTGAAATGGAAGGCATTGTTGATGGCGTATTGGGACGTTTATTTGGTGGTGGTAGAGGCAAAATGTGGGTTAGAAGCCAAAAATCCTCAATTTCAACTGTATGGAGAAATGTTAGTAGCGGCTTGGCTCAATCAGCAACATCAACCTAAAACGGAACAAGAAATTTTTGGTTGCTATACCATCAGTGATACTTGGACATTTGTGCATAGCATTGTAAGCGGATTTGAAGATGATTACCCGCTGATGGTGACTGAAATTTCTAGGAAATACACTCAAAAAACCGAGGCAGAAACGATATTTCAGATACTTAAGTCTATTGTCTGGTTAAAGGTGTGTGTGCCGTTTGGCTTTGCCTAACATCAAAAGAAATTAAAATGATGAAGAAAATTGGATCAAAACCTTATGTCTTTACAGTTTGATTGACTATGATAGTCCACAATTGTTTGTGGCGTATGATCAACTCAATACGCAATATTTCTGCCTTTTTGTGGAATGCACTGAGAAAGCGGATAAATTTCTTTGTGTGCCAATTTCTCCTTTAAGATTAAAAAAAATAAATATTTTCTGCGTTTATTGAACTGAAAAAAATCTACGAAAATTCTGAAAGTGACGAATTATTTTATGCTGATGTCAGCTTCGATATAAAAGAGATTTCGCTTATTCCTATTCGTCGTGAATCACTGTCGGTGGCATGGTTGCCTGAACCAGATTTCTATTTCCAAAAACCAGAACATACCGCCGACTCAAGCCCGGTTGTTAAGACAATTTATCAGTTATCTGAAGCGCAAATCAAAGAATGATTAACGTGATTTCTACTTCAAATATCAAATAATTAATTATAAAATTTTCGGTTCTAACTTGACACTTGACAATTTTTTAGGCAAAAACTTTTGCCTAAAACACATTTCAATCACCACGCGGCCCAATAGTACCAGGTTGGCCTGGTACTTCTGATAAACTACGCTGCCTAATCGTACCAGGTTCGCCTGAAACAAATGATAAACTATAAACTACGCTGTCCAATCGTACCAGGTTCGTCTGAAACGAATTATAAGCTATAAACTACGCTGCCCAATCGTACCAGGTTCGTCTGAAACGAATGATAAAGTATAAACTACGCTGCCAAATCGTACCATGTTCGCCTGAAACGAATGATAAGCTATAAACTACGCGGCCCAATCGTACCAGGTTCGTCTGAAACAAATGATAAAGTATAAACTACGCGGCCAAATCGTACCAAGTTCGCCTGAAACGAATGATAAACTATAAACTACGCTGCCCAATCGTACCAGGTTCGCCTGAAACGAATGATAAACTATAAACTACGCTGCCCAATCGTACCAGGTTCGCCTTGTGCT
>QNER01000006.1 GCA_003646175.1 Candidatus Parabeggiatoa sp. nov. 1 | reverse complement strand
TTATGCGAAAGACGGCATTGTTGAATGTTGGCTAGTGGACTTGAACGAGTTTCAAGTTGAAGTTTACCTAAACCCGACGGCAAATGGCTATACCAACAAACGCATTTTTGACTCAGAACAAACAATTATACCGTCGCAACTGCCCCATATTAAAATCCCTGTTTCTGAGATTTTAAGTCCTTAATGGTTCATTAAGAATGGGGATTTTTCATCCATAACGGATAGCATCCCTCGAAGGGATACTATCCGTTTCCACTTACGGATGCTATCCCTCGATGGGATAGTATCCGTTTTAACGGCTTAAAGGAGATTAATGATGAGCCTTACTCCCCAAAAACATCGAATTAGTGTCTCAAAATGGCACAAAATGGGAAAATACAATAACAAAAAGCCACATCGGCCTTAAAAAAATCCGTCAAATCCGGAAAGAAGTTGTACTTTCCGTATAGAAGTCTCGGACACAACAGTCCACCATGATCGTGATGAAAAGATACCCATTTACTGAGTACAGCGAATTGACTAAATAAACGAATTTTTTCTACTACGCATACGCACTCCATGTTTTTGCGTTTAACCGCACTGGTGTTTTCTAGAAAGCCATTTCTATAGTTTTTCAGATAACTAATTTCAGTTAGAAACCTTCAAGGTTTTTGCAACGCTTTACGGTTTTCCCTACGTTGTAGTAAGTACAACGAATCCCATTTTACGGATGCTATACCTCGATGGGATAGTATCCGTTCTAATAATGATAAATCCGTAAAATCCGTAAATCCGTTGTACTTTCCCTGTTTCTGAGATTTTAACTCCTTAATGCCAAACTAAAGTTTGGACTCCGAAAAACACTTGGAGAAAAAATATGTCATTACGCATAGGTGTTGATTTAGGTGGCACGAAAATAGAAGTCATTGCGCTTGATAATCAAGGACAAACCTTAGCCCGCGAGCGTGTGCCAACGCCCATCGGAGACTACGCTGCCACTGTGCAAACCATCGTTGATTTAGTTCACCACATTGAACAACGTTTAGGCAGTCAGGGCAGTATTGGTGTTGCGATGCCAGGCGCGTTATCGCCGGCAACTGGCCTGATAAAAAATGCGAATTCAACATGCTTGATTGGACGGCCTTTAGATCATGATCTCAGTACGGCTTTGCAGTGCACAGTGAAATTAAGCAACGATGCCAACTGTTTTGCGCTGTCCGAAGCGGTAGACGGGGCTGCGGCCGGGGCTGCGGTTGTTTTTGGTGTCATTATCGGCACTGGCACCGGTGGGGGTATTGCTATCAATCAACAAGTCTTAACTGGCATCAATGGCATTGCTGGAGAATGGGGACATAATCCGTTACCTTGGCCGCAACCAGATGAATTGCCCGGGCCTCGCTGCTATTGCGGTAAACAGGGTTGCATAGAAACTTTCTTATCGGGGCCGGGGATGGCGCGGGATTATCAAGCGGCCACTGGGCAATCAAAAACACCCCATGAAATTGTGGCCTTAGCCAACGCGGGCGACAAGGCAGCGGGAACGTGTTTATCGCGCTACACCGACCGTCTTGCCAGAGGATTAGCCAGTATAATCAATGTGTTAGACCCCAATGTGATTGTATTAGGCGGTGGCATGTCAAATATTGCCCAGTTATACACAGAAGTGCCGCGTTTATGGGAACGTTATGTGTTTTCAGATCGGGTGGATACTGTGTTAAAACCTGCAAAGTATGGAGATTCTAGCGGTGTGCGAGGCGCTGCCTGGTTGTGGCCAACGGTGACGTAATTGGTAATTAACTATAAATATAATGGATATACTTCGTTCCTTTGAAGAGGGTGAAAAAAATCCGTTAAATCCGGAAAGAAGTTGTACTTCCAGTATCATGAGTCGGGCGGATATGCATGTAGAAATCCTTTCTTATAAATCCTTTCTAAAATACAATCCTTGTAGTTGTTGTCCTATTCTCTTCATTGTATTAGACTCTCGCCCTCGCAATTCGAGTCATCCATAACAGTACAACTAATTTTGTTCCTAAACGAATAACAGTACAACTAATTACGTGGATAAACGAATTAAAACCAATATCAGTCGTTTGCTCTTACATTCATAAAGGTCCAAAAGGTTAGCTTAGATAGTCAATATGGCCAAAAAATAATTCGTTTATCCACGTAATTAGTTGTACTGTACTGTATTGTCGTATACTAAATAAGAGTTGTACTATACTGTCGGGACTACCCTAAACTTGAACCCTAACAGGAGAAACGCAGATGTCAGATAACTTATTGAAAAACCTAGCTAAGCTTTTCTCACCAAGCCTATTATTACTGGCCCTATTGCTCGGCTATAGCGCGGCTGCTACGGCCGATACCATTACAGAACCCGTCCGCACCTTCACAGGGCATAGCAGTGGTGTTTCTTCAGTGGCCTTCTCGCCGGATGGTCGCTACGCGCTCTCTGGCAGTCGGGATAAGACTTTGAAACTGTGGGCAGTGGACAGCGGAGCAGAAATCCGTACTTTCACAGGGCATAGCAGTGGTGTTTTGTCAGTGGCCTTCTCCCCCGACGGCAACTACGCGCTCTCTGGCAGTTGGGATGGGACTTTGAAACTGTGGGAGGTTGCCAGCGGGGCCGAAATCCGCACCTTCACAGGGCATAGCCGCCATTATGTTCTGTCAGTGGCATTCTCCCCCGACGGCAACTACGCACTCTCTGGTAGTTGGGATAATACTTTGAAACTGTGGGAGGTTTCCAGCGGTTCAGAAATACGCACTTTTTATGGGCATAACAGTGGTGTTTTGTCAGTGGCATTCTCCCCCGACGGCAACTACGCGCTCTCTGGCAGTTATGATAAGACTTTGAAACTGTGGGGGGTTGCCAGCGGGGCCGAAATCCGCACCTTCTCTGGGCGTACCGGTTGGGTTCAATCAGTTGCTTTCACCTCCGACGGCAACTACGCACTCTCTGGCAGTTATGATCTGAAAGTGTGGGCGGTTGCCAGCGGAGCCGAAATAAGCACCTTCTCTGGGCATAGCAATACTGTAAATTCAGTGGCCGTATCGCCGGATGGTCGCTACGCGCTTTCTGGCAGTGCTGATAGGACTATGAAACTGTGGTTAGTGGACACAGAAATCCGCACTTTCACAGGGCATAGCGATTATGTTCGGTCAGTGGCCTTTTCGCCGGATGGTCACTACGCGCTCTCTGGCAGTGATGATAAGACTTTGAAACTGTGGGGAATCTATCTTGATTGCACCTACCGCATTACGCCAAACAGCCAAATAGCCAATTTTACCGAAAGTGGCAATGTGAGTGTTAGCGCAACACCGGCCGACTGCCCTTGGACTGTCAGTAGTGACGCTGATTGGTTGACTATCACTACCGGCAATAGCGGCATCGGCAATGGCACTGTTGAATATTCGGTGGCCGCCAATCATACCCCCGACGAGCGCGCGGGGACTTTAACCATTGCCGGTCAAACGTTTACGCTCACTCAACCTTCTCCCGTACCTATCGCTGATTTTAGCTTCTTCCCTGAGTCGGGTTTTCCGCCATTGACTGTTAGGCTGGATGCCAGTGCGTCAAGCGATCCAAACGGTGATATTGTGAATTACACTTGGTCAAGTCGTTTAGCCAAGTGTCAAACGCTACCGGGCATGATAATTGGTATTACGCTTGAAGCCGCTGGGGAATATCCAATCATGCTGACTGTTACTGATAGTGAGGGTTTCACCGCGTCTGTCGAGAAAATAGTTTCTGTCATCGACTTGCCCCCCACTACGGTTTTTACTCTATCACCGTCTTCGGGTAAGAGGGCGATTGCGGATTATCATTGGCTCGTTAATGGACAATATTTGTCGGGGCAAAAAGCGTCTTATACCAAGCAAAGTGAGTGTCAGCGCAACACCCGCTGACTTTGCCCTTTGAACTATTTTTATAAGGATAAAAAAGGATGGTTGATGAGAACAATAACTACAATAATTGTATTTTATAAGGGATATACTTCGTTCCTTTGAAAAGGGTGAAAAAAATCCGTTAAATCCGGAAAGAAGCTGTACTTCCAGTATAATAACTACAAGGATTGTATTTTATAAGGGATTTATTATGTGCTAAAATTTGTCAGAACTACCCTAAATCCTAACAGGAGAAACGCACATGTCATATAACTTATTGAAAAACCTAGGTAAACACCTATCGCCAAGCCTATTATTACTGGCCCTATTGCTCGGCTATAGCGCGGCTGCTACGGCCGATACCATTACAGAACCCGTCCGCACCTTCACAGGGCATAGCAATGGTGTTTCTTCAGTGGCCTTCTCGCCGGATGGTCGCTACGCGCTTTCTGGCAGTGATGATAAGACTTTGAAATTGTGGAATGTTGCCAGCGGGGCAGTAATCCATACTTTATTTGGGCATAACCGTGTTGCGTCAGTGGCCTTTTCGCCGGATGGTCGCTACGCACTTTCTGGCAGTTCAAATAAATTGAAACTATTAGATATTTCTGGGTGGGCAGAAATACGCACCTTCGCTGGGCATAACCCCGCCTTTTCGCCGGATGGTCGCTACGTGCTCTCTGGCAGTGTTGATAGGACGATGAAATTGTGGTCGGTGGACAATGGGGCCCAAATTCGTACCTTTTATGGGCGCAGTGGTTTTTCGTCAGTGGGTTTCTCGCCGGATGGTCGCTACGCACTTTCTAGCTATGGTGACGGGATTTTGAAATTATGGGAGGTTGCCAGTGGGGCTGAAATTCGCACCTTCTCTGGGCATGGTAGGTATGGTGTTTTGTCAGCCGCCTTCTCGCCGGATGGTCGCTACGCGCTATCGGGCAGTTATCAGGAAATAAAACTGTGGGATGTTGCCAGCGGGGCATAAATTCGCACCTTCACAGGGCATAACGATAGTGTAAATTCAGTGGCCTTCTCGCCGGATGGTCGCTACGCACTTTCTGGCAGTTCGGATTGGACGTTGAAACTGTGGGATGTTGCCAGCGGAACTGAAATCCGCACTTTTACAGGGCATAGCCATTGGGTTCGGTCAGTGGCCTTCTCGTCGGATGGTCACTACGCGCTCTCTGGCAGTAATGATAGCACTTTGAAATTGTGGAGAACGTATCTTGATTGCAACTACAGCATTACGCCAAACAGCCAAGTTGCCAATTTCAATACAGAAAGTGGTAGTATGAATGTCAGTGTAACGCCCGCCGACTGCCCCCCTTGGACTGTCAGTAGTAGCGCTGATTGGTTGACTCTCACCGCCGGCAATAGTGGCACTGGCAATGGCACTATTGAATATTCGGTGGCCGCCAATAATACCAATGACGAACGTAAGGGAACTTTTACCATTGCCGGTCAGACATTGTTTACGGTCACTCAGCCATCCTTTTTTGCGCCTCTCGCCGATTTTACCCTGTCCCCCGAATCGGGTTTACCGCCATTGACTGTTAGGCTGGATGCCAGTGCGTCAAGCGATTCAAACGGTCATATTGTGGATTACAGTTGGTCAGCCAATGGTCAAACACTGCATGGCATGGTAATGGGTATTACATTTGCAGTAGCCGGGGAATATCCAGTGGTGCTCACCGTCACTGATAGTGAGGGTTTCACCGCGTCTGTCGAGAAAATTGTCTCTGTCACCGACCAGCCCCCCACTGCGGTTTTTACCCTCTCACCGTCTTCGGGCAAACCGCCGTTGCCAGTGACCTTTGATGGCAGTGGTTCGACAGATCCGGATGGGCCGATTGCGGATTATCATTGGATCGTCAATGGACAACATTTGTCGGGCCAAAATGCGTCTTATACCTTTACTATCAGTGATGAATATCCAGTCGAGTTAATTGTCATGGACAGCTGGGGTAATACGAATACTACGCAACAAACCGTCTATGTAAGTGATGGCAGTCCGATTGCTCAGTTCAGTGCTTCACCTACCCAAGGTATGGTACCGCTGACAGTCACCTTAGATGGTAGCGATTCCCACTCACCTGAAGATAATACCATTACCGATTATAGTTGGTGGATTGCGGCCGACCAACCGGTGTCAAGTGAGACCCCTATCGCCACAATGACCTTCACACATCCAGGGACTTATACCATTAACTTTGCTGTTGCTGATAACACTGGTTTGGGAAATAAGAATGTGGTCACGCAAACGGTGACTGTCATGGCACCGCCGGTGGCACAGTTCACGGCCTTACCCAGCCAAGGCGCAGCACCGCTATTAGTAACACTGGATGCCAGCGGTTCTGAAGATGCGGATGGTGAGATTGTCAGTTATGAATGGACAATTAATAATAATCTGTTTGCTAAGGTAGGCACGAGTGAGCCACTGACCAATGCTTTTACGGCCGGCGAGTACACGATTATCCTGACAGTCACTGATAATCAAGGACTGACTGCCACTGCCCAACACGAAATTAGGGTAACGCCAGAAAGCGTTACGCCAGAAAACGTTGGCAAAGCCATTATCATTGCCGGCGGTGGCGCGCAGAAGCAAAACACGCTATTTAAATATAGCAACGACTTATCTCGGCGCATGTACTTTATGCTCTCTGAGCGGGGATTTACCGATGCCGATATTTTTTATATGAATCCGGTGGACTGGCAAGACATCAATGGCGATGGTGCGGAAGATAATGTGGTTGATTTTCAACTATTTGACCCCGTCAATGAACTTGCGACGGCCTTTCAAAGTGCCACGGCCGACTTAGTGGCTGGGCAACAATTTATTTTTTATGTGCATAGCCATGCCCGCCCAGATTATCTCAAACTCACACGCGACGTTGAACTATCGGCCCAAGACTTGCAAGGCTTGTTAGCCCAAATCCCAGCCGGGGTTGAACAAATCATTATTTTGGATAGCTGTTATGCCGGATCGTTTATTGACGATTTAAGCGGCGTACCACAACGCAGCGTCCTCACCAGCGCGAATGCCGACGATACCGCTTGGAATGTCAGATATGCCAATTTTTCGGAAACCTTGATTTCCGAATTGCGGCACGAAGTCACACTGTATGATGCGTTTATAGCGACTGAACATTTGATGCAAGACGATCCCAAATTATTCGGGAGCCAGCGGCCCCAATTGGATGACGATGGTGATGGTTATGCCAATACCAGTGCCGATGGTAAACGGGTTGCCGGGATTTACATTGGCAAACCAGGCGAGAGCGCACCCGAACTCCCGCCGTATATCACAGAAGTCCATAACCCCCTAGTGGTGCCAAAGGGACAAGCCAGCGAAACGGTATGGATTAAAACCTCACCCAGTGGCGCGGGTGCGTTGCAAAAAGTGCGCGCGATTATGGTCCCCCCCAGCTTACAACTGGCTGCGTATCAAGGCGAAGCGACGCAATTTAATCGGGAAGAAGTGGACATGGGTTATAACCAATATCAGGAACGCTATGAATTGCGTTATCCCAATTTTCGGGAAAGCGGCACTTGGAAAGTGATATATCAAGCCCAAAACCCCAACGGCGAATGGTCAGAAAACGCATTTGGTGAAGTGCAAGCCGGCGGTGTCGAACAAATGGTGACCATAGACGCGACACTCAACCAATCCGCCTATCGTATTGGCGAACAACTGAGATTTACGCTCGAAACCAATGGCGAACCCAATGGCAACTTCTATGATTTATATGCCGCCATTGTGTTTCCGCAAGGCTACTTTATCACTATCCATTACCCGCTGAATTTTAGTTTGCCTGACACTATCCAAGTCTACCGAACTCAGCTTGATTTAACCGGGCAACAAACCTTTTCGATTTTAGACTTGATTTTGCCAGTAGGCCTCAAACCGGGGATGTATCAAGGCTGCGGTGTGGTGACGGCCGAAAACGCCGATCCGTGGCAACAGGAAAACTGGCTGGCTTTGGATTGTCAGCCTTTTGAAATACGATAATGGTAATGGGTAATGGGTAATAGGTAATAGACGTTTATAGCGATTTAATATAACTCATTGATTTTATTGCAGTTCATATTTAACAATGCCATATTATCATTCGTTTCAGGCGTACCTTGTACCAGAATATTTGGCCGTTTTTCGTACAAGGTTCGCCTTGTACTCCTGAGGTTCTTCGGCCGTTTTTTCGTACAAGGTACGCCTGAAACGAATGATAATATGAACGGTGATTTTTGTCCAGACAAGAAACCAAGCCCACCTTGATAGTGGGCAACAAAAATACGTTGCCCACCTACATTAGCGCATTGTCAGACTGGAAAAAATTCGCTCTCTGACAAATGTACCTGCCTTATTCCTATTTCACTCAACAAGTTTGATAAATTAATTTTTTTTGTGACATCCACCACTGTGTGCCGGGGGATATTAAATCCCAGAGAATTTCTGTCAATGGGATTAATGGGATTGTCGTTCTGATCCAGAACACATTTCCATATCCAGTTGACATCTATCCAATGCTCATGAGCAGCAATATCGGGAAAATTGTGTTCGGCATGGTCATTTGTGGCAAAACCCACCGCGATAACCCGGTTATCATTGTGGTACAACAAAATTAAATCGCCGGCTTCAATGCCATCGATCTGAGTGGCACGCTCATAATAAGTTATCACTCGGTTTTGTCTCAGCATGTATTTAAAACAGTCTGGACAGTTATTGTTTGGATTAACGTTGCTGTTCACTACACAGACTTTCATTTAGGTATCCCCAAAAAAGCTTAGTTACGGATGCTATACCTCGATGGGATAGTATCCGTTTTCATAAGAGGTTTAGCAAACATCAAAGGATAGCGCAAAAAATTTTCTGGACAACTATATCAACGTGAGTTCCGCTTTAATATCAATAGCTTATAAAATTATTGTCGTCCAAGTCGTTACAATTAATATATGATATATCAATAAGTTATAAAACAATACGTTTTTTCAAAGCGGGGTAAAGATGGATCATTGAAAATCCATTAATTACCACAATACCTAAGTTTGTTGACATTTCAAATCGTTTTATATTCAATCAGTTAAATCTCACTTATTAGTTGACAATATTTTATAAGTCATTGAAAAGTCAGTCGAACTCACGTTATAAAGATTGCATATACTAACAAACCTACTACCCAATGCTCAAGTTTTTTTATTTTTGGTAATGGGTAATTGGTAATGGATAATAGGCGCAGGTGGTAAAAAATTTTCCGTGATGGTGTACTGCTGTGCATAGCAGCACTTTGGACTATTTGCAATAAGAATTGATTGCAAAAAAAATGCAGGTGTGTTTCAATGGTGCGCGTTCTACCAGCCATAACAGATAGCATCCCTCGAATGGATACTATCCGTAAGCTATTTATATGAACATCTATAGTTGTGAACTTGACAAGACAAAAATAGCTGATAACAATTAATCTATGTCCACCCAGAATATGTTATCAGACGTTTAGGGCAAAACCGTAAAGCGTTTCCAAAACGCATTGAAGGTTTCTAACTGAAATTATTATTCTTACAAACTATACATGTTAAAACGGATATTATCCCGTTAAATGGATAGCGTCAGTAAAATCGCAGGCTTGGTTGAAATGACACAAGCTTGAGTTGCCGGATGGACATTATATAGAAAGAACGCACTTGAAAACCGTGAAAAGATTGTTTCACAAATTCAAGGGACACACCATATAAGAGCGCATCTGATTAATAGCGTTGACAACGCTCGATATTGGGAGGTAAAAACTTATGAAATGGTTAGTTTCCATTGGGTTAGTCATTTTCACTCACTCAGCACTGGCTGAGACTTTTAAGACACTCACGTTCACTGATAGTGAACAATTTTATAAAGAGTTGGAAGAACAAGCCTTCCGTCAGGTGAGTTTTGACGTCGTAACGGATTTTACCCATCCTGAACAAGTGCCTGAAAAACTGAATAAGTTGATCAAGTTAGATGAGCATAGCGACTCATTAGTCGATAAAGATGGCTCATTTATGGAAGGCGCAAAAACGACGGCCATATTGACATTAGCAGGGGCTTCTTTGGCATCGGCCGTCAGCACCGGTGCGGTAGTTGGTTCTGCATTTATGGCAAGAGGCGTAGTCGCCGGGGCCGCGGTTGGGGCCGCCGGGGGGCCAGTAGCACCCGCAACCATAGCCATTGCCGCCGGCGTCGGTGCCGTGCTTGGATTTACTATAGGAGTCACCGTGGTAGTCATGTCTGGCGATGATCATGAAATGACATTTGAAATAGATCCCAGCGGGAGTTTTAAATTCCATGTCAAACCGATATGATGAATAAATTTAAGTTGGCTTATTCAACAATGAAGCCAACTTGCTATAGTGGGGACTTATTGTGAATGTGACAGATGTCCAGAAAAATTCGGTGCTAAACCTTTGGGGGATAAAACTTTTCTGAACAACTATAAGTCTTCAGTGTTGTGTGTGATTTCATTCCCTTATGTATACTCGCCACCGTATCGAGCTTTTGTTGCCTTTGACAAGCTCAGGCAAACGACTTTGGTTGAGCCTTATGAGCCTTATGAGCCTTCAACTTTTACTTACTTTTTTTCCCTAATTGAGATTATTGGTGTGATTACCAAACTGCGTAATATCGCTATTATTGCCCATGTTGATCATGGCAAAACCACCCTTGTTGATAAACTCTTGCAACAATCGGGTACCTTAAAAAACCGTAACAACAACGTTGAGCGGGTGATGGATTCCAACGACTTAGAAAAAGAGCGTGGCATTACCATCTTATCCAAAAATACCGCCCTTCGTTGGCAGGACTATCGAATTAATATTGTCGATACCCCCGGACATGCCGATTTTGGTGGCGAAGTTGAGCGGGTGTTGTCGATGGTGGATTCGGTACTGTTACTGGTTGACGCGGTGGAAGGGCCTATGCCACAAACCCGCTTTGTTACCCAAAAAGCTTTAGCGCGTGGTTTGCGCCCCGTTGTGGTGATTAATAAAATTGACCGCGATGGCGCACGTCCCGATTGGGTGTTAGACCAAACCTTTGAATTATTTGACCGTTTGGGGGCCGACGATGCCCAACTGGATTTCCCAGTGATTTATGCCTCAGCACTTGAGGGCTATGCCAGTTCCAGCAGCGATGTGCGCGAAGGGGATATGCAGCCCTTGTTTGAAGCCATTATTGAATATGTGCCCATTCCCGATGTCGATCCCGATGAGCCGTTTCAACTGCAAGTCAGCGCGCTAGATTATTCCAGTTATGTCGGCGTGATTGGCATCGGGCGGATTAGTTGCGGGCGAATTAAAAGCAATACCCCGGTCGTTATCATTGATGTGGAAGGTAAAAAACGTCAGGGACGACTGCTACAAGCGCTGGGTTTTCATGGCTTGGAACGGGTGGAAATGCCGGAAGCCACTGCCGGCGACATTATTGCGTTTACCGGGATAGACAAATTAAACATCTCCGATACCCTCTGTGATCCGGAGCATATTGTCCCGTTGCCCGCCCTCACGGTGGATGAGCCAACCGTGAGCATGACTTTTCAGGTAAACACCTCACCGTTTGCTGGAAAAGAAGGCAAATATGTCACCTCTCGCCAAATTCGTGAACGCCTCCAACGCGAATTATTGCATAACGTCGCGTTGCGCGTTGAAGACACTGAGGACCCCGATAAATTTCTGGTATCTGGACGTGGTGAATTGCACCTTGGCATTTTGATTGAAAACATGCGCCGTGAGAACTATGAACTCGCTGTCTCCCGTCCCAAAGTGATTATCAAAGAGATTGACGGCGTGCGTTGCGAGCCTTACGAAAACCTCACAATAGATGTCGAACAAGCCTATCAAGGCACAGTGATGGAATTGCTGGGGGAACGCAAAGCGGATTTAGTCAATATGCTACCTGATGGCAAAGGCCGAATGCGCCTTGACTTTACCATCCCAGCACGCGGACTGATTGGTTTTCGCACCGAGTTTTTGACAGCAACCTCTGGCACCGGGTTACTGTATCACGTCTTTGAGCGATACGCCCCGGTGAAGCCGGGCGAAATTGGACAGCGTATCAACGGCGTTTTAATTGCTAATGGGGAAGGCAAGAGCTTAGGTTACGCGCTCTTCAATTTACAAGAACGAGGCCGCTTATTAATCGGCCCCGGCGAAGAAGTTTATGATGGCATGGTTATAGGCATCCACTCGCGGAACAACGACTTAGTCGTCAACCCGCTCAAGGCCAAACAATTAACCAACATTCGCGCAGCCGGAACCGACGAAAACATATTATTGACCCCCCCCATTCGGCTCACATTAGAACAAGCCCTTGAATTCATTGATGATGATGAATTAGTGGAAGTCACCCCGAAAACGATTCGTTTGCGTAAAAAATTACTAAAAGAATTTGAACGCAAACGAGCAGCACGGGCCGCTTAAGTTTGTATATCGTAGGGTGGGCAACGTCTTTTTGTTGCCCACCAAACGTTATTGCGCGCAAAAACTATGAAAAGGTGAAACCTAGGGGAAAGAGAAAAACTGATAAGATTTTGGCTAATCAATTGCTGTTTCATGTTTAATTTATAGGTAAAACTGATGATTGACTGGCATCACCTATTTGGTCTAACCATAGCGGATTATTTGACAGATTCAAACTATGAAGTCGAGTTAGAAAAATTTTTATCACTACAACAACAATATTTGGATGTGGTGATTATTAAAAAATCTGAAGGCAAACCGCTTGAAGAGGTGCCTGATGGTTTAGATAATCTGTCTGACCATAATTTATTGACGTACAAATCGCTCTGGGAGCCGCTAGATGATTGGGCGATCAATGAACTGATTAGCAGTTACGTGATTTATCGAAAACCAGTCAGTCTGTCCTTGAACAAATTATTGCCAAAAGAGCATTTTCAGCTTTATGCGGTGGCTACCCGTTTTCCTCAAAGAAAAGTCTGGTTGCTGGCTTAAACCTTGATTCAGCCACAAGCGATTTCAAAACAGGCATTCAAACAAATTATGCCCGGTGTCTATGAGAGAAATGTTCAAACACTTTGGGCTTCCACCAGAGGTGATTAAAAAATATTCGCCGGCACACACAAAACCTCACTAATTCTTGGTAATTCCCACGCCCTGCGCTCATCGTTATACATAAGTATTTAAGTAACTGATTTTACCAATTAAATTATTTATCGCGGGAGCGCGCCTGAGCCCGATCGCATTATCTTTGCTGGAGCGTCGCTGCTGCCGACCCACAAACACGGGACGCTTTAACACGGCAATAGGCATATAGTACAACGGATACTCGAAATAAACTGATAAGGCTATTAAGGAATTATTCGCACCGATAGCGGCCACTTTTCTAATCTGTGGATGGAGAATGAATCACAAGACTTATGGGTGAATTGAGTCTCTTTATTCGGCAATGAAGGGTATCCGTTGTGCTAGATTTTAATACATCAAGTTAGCCTGCCCAGAACCATTCCCTACCAAACCCCTTACCACCTAAAAGCCAAGTACAACTCATCCCAGAAATCAACGAATTAAAGCCAAAAGTACAACTATACTGAGCAAGGGAACAAATTTGACTTTTTAATAAACCCAAATAATAAAATAACTATTTGAATTAATTAAAAAAACTTTCTCTGTGTTCCTCAGTGTCAACTCTGTGCCCTCTGTGTGTATAATGAGAAGTGGTAAGGTTTTTATCGGGAATAAAAAAATCGGTGAAACCTCATTTCCAAGATGAGCGAAACTTAAAACTGAGAAAATATGATGCCCGCACAAGCTCAGATAGCCTATATGACACCAGAAGAATATTTAGCTTTGGAACGCGAGGCTGAATACAAAAGCGAATATTTTGATGGCTAAATATTTGCGATGCCAGGTGCAAGTCCAGAACATAATCAGATCACAGCAAATGTTTTAGCTTAAATTCACACACAATTCAAAAAGCGTCCTTGCCGGGTGTATGCCAATGACATGCGTGTCAAGGTAAGTTCCACAGGGTTGTATACCTATCCTGATGTCGTTGCACTATGCGATAAACCGGGATGGTTATGGGAAAAGGGTTTATTTGAAGGAGCAGAACCAAAATGAAATGGCTCGTATTCTTGGTTGAAGAACAGTCAATGAAGGGTTTTTACTCCATACCACTTCAGCCAACAGCTTGCCGCATATGCTTAAATTCGTTTCAGGCAAACCTTGTACGAGGCCGATTCTCAGGAATACAAGGCGAACCTTGTACGAGGCCGATTCTCAGGAATACAAGGCGAACCTTGTACGAGGCCGATTCTCAGGAATACAAGGCGAACCTTGTACGAGAGGGCCGCGTGGTGATTGAAGTTAAATACATTGTACTTGGAAATTGGGAATTGGGAACGCGCCTAAAGTACAAAAACCGCCCTAGCAGACTGGATAATCCCGGTGGTTTATCAAAATACCACCGTTTCTTTACCCATCCGTGATTTTACCAATGAATCAAGAAAGGATTATGAGGCGAGTACCATCCACCACGATCCGGCACTAGTGGAGTCCAAACTTTAGTTTGGCGCGTTAGAATAATGACATAGGCGATTTGTGAAAATCATGCCGCGATGTTATCCGCCTTATGAAAAAACCGTAAAGCGTTTGGCAACGCTTTACGGTTTGGCACAAACATTTATGGGCAACTATACAACCAGAGATGGCAAGGACGGATATCCAAGGCGAGGCCAAACAGCAAAGTATTTTAGATGCCGCCATTAATTATAATTATATTTATGACAAACTTGCGCAATTTTTAATTGGAGTCCAAGATTTATCTTGAATTGGAGTTCAAGATTTATCTTGGGCTTACCAAACTAAAGTTTGGACGGATTGAACTGGAATACTATAGAAATGTTAGGAAAGAAGTGATGACTAATAAACTTGACAATATTATGGTAATTTTAGACCATTACCATCTGAAGTATCAAATGGTTGAATTTATTGATTTTGATAAAATTCAACCCGTTAGTGTCATGGATTGGTTTAAAGAAGAACTGGCTTTTTCTCTCAAAAACCGGGGGGAAGATGACAAAGAAGCATTTTCTACCGAATTTATTGTGGTGCCGTTTTTAAAAGAAGTATGGAAAAAGCATTCGCGATTAAATCTATTTAGCCATGTTCAAATTAAAGCGGATGATGTGATTGTCATTCCTGATTATTTAATCACTGCCAAAACACCGACAGGGTATAAAAAAGTTTATAAACCTTTGCTTTTGACGGTGGAAGTCAAAAATGAGAACTTTGATGAAGGTTGGACGCAAGCCTTATTGCAATCGGTTGTTTGCCAAAAAATGAATAACTCTGTTGATATTCCAATTTTGTCTATTGTCACGACGGGCGATACTTGGCAATTTGGCAAATTAGAAAAAAACGTGTTTATTCGGCATCCGATTGCTGTTGGCATTCAACATATAGAAGAGTTATTGGGGGTTTTAAATCTGCTGTTTTCAGAATGCGAAAAGGCAATAACTTAAATGTATTGTCATTTTTCACTAGGTGAAAATTCTAGTACACGATCGCTCCAGTTTCAGTGCCACCTCAGCCAACAGCTAAAGCGGTTGTCTGAAAGCTCAAGTACGTATCAGGGCACTACGAAAACTAAACCTGGGGGGGTTAGTCTGCTTTAGCATTTTTTCGCTTTTAGCCTGGGGATTTCTCCCCAGGCTTTTCATGGCGGGTGGTCCGAAGATTTCCGCTTTACTGTACTAGTGCACGATCGCTCCAATTTCCGTACCACCCCGCCAACGGCGTTGGGCCGTTGTCTAAAAGCGAAAAAGGCTAAAGCCGACTAACCGTCTGGTAGTGCCCTTTAGGGCACTTTCGCTTTCAGACAAGGCTGTTGGGGTGGTCCGAAGATTTCCGCCATCCTCCACTAGTGTCTTGATAACCAATTGATTAGGGATTAGCGGGAAAATAATATACCCGCTTCAGAACCCAAGTTTTGTCAAAAAACTTGGGTTCTTTTGTAGTCGCTGCAAAAATTTTTGCGCGCAAAAACTTCTTAAAGCTACTGATCTTTAACCGCAACTCCCTGATTAATTTTATTGCAAAATAATTGAGTTGAATCATGCTATAGTTTGTAAGAATAATAATTTAAGAATGAAACCGTAAAGCGTTTTGGAAACGCTTTACGGTTTTACCCTAAATATTTTTCTGAACGTCTATAAATTTGGTTTTCTTGATCTTGAACCCTAAAAATATTATAAGTATTAAAGAATTTAAACGCACCTACATATACGCAGTAGTTTACACAGCCTATTGATTTGGCTATTGTCTCAATTTCAAACTATTTATATTTTTTATACATTTTGCCAGAGGTTTTTATGAGTTTAGAATTAGAATTGCGCCTAGAAGGGCAAGATGCCAATGAAGACACATTATCGGATTTGATGGGTTGGTTAGAGCGGGCAAATATTGACGGCTTAACGGTGGTGAGAAAAGAACTCCCCCACACCAAAGGCGATATGGGCGGGTTGGTTGATCCCTCGACTCTCATTGCTATTGTTTCAACGGTTGTTGCATTAGCAGATATTGCGATTAATATTGCCAGTTGGCGAAAACATAACGAGGTTGTGATACAGCCCACGTTGAAAAATCCGGCTGATGTTTTACCAGAAAACGAGGCTAAAATTCAAGCATTGCTTGCTGAAATCAAAGGCAAATCACGTAGGAATAAATGATGACGCTGATTGATCCAAACAATACCCAAGCCATTTTGATTGGAGCCAGTGAATTTGACTTTGCAAATGAAGGTTTCCAAAATTTACCTAATGTAAAAAGTAACCTTGTCGAGTTTCGCCGCTTGCTCATTGAAATGGTTGGTATTGATAAAAACCAGATTTGTATGATGCTAGATAGGGATAATGTCACTGAAATCACTTCAGAAATCATTGGTATTATTCCTAATGTTTTGGATACGATAATTGTTTATTATGCTGGGCATGGTATTTATCGTTCACAAAATTTCTATTTAGCGACTAAAAAAACGCGGCCCGAAGAACCTGAATATACTGGTGCAATGCCTTCAAAGCGTCTAGTCGATTTAGTGATAAAAAAAGCCAGAGTAAAAAACCTCATTTTTATCATAGATTGTTGTTTTAGTGCGATGGCAAAAGAGGGCGTAGATAGTCGAGGCAAAAACGTTTTTTTTATGACTGCAGCCCCTTCTAACCAAGCGGCTAAGGATGAATCGCCAGAAAATGCGTATTATACGGCTTTTACCCATGAACTATTGGTTATTTTGAAACAAGGCATTAAAAATGCCGGAGAAATTTTAACGCTTCAAGATATTATCAATCATTTAAATAAGCAGTTGACTGATAAGGATTTACCTGAACCTCAGTCAAGTGCTCATGGTTCGCCTGATAAATTGGGAATTTGTAAAAACCCAGCTTATCAAAATATTTCATTAACACCAGGGACAAGTGGTGTCGGTAAAACCGGGCTAATGTCACAAAATGATAAGGATAAATCATCAGAAACACAGCTTGAGCCTCTGCTGTTCTTGTTACCTAATCGTGAACGACAAAAACACCAGCTAAGAACAACAATACAAAATTATCAAGGACAATGGCAACATCCTTTACTTTGTTTTATATATGGTGATAACAGTGAATATGGTGAATTTGTAAGATGTTTACTAGAAGGTTTCTTACCAACAGATAATGTTCTTTCTAAATATTTTGGGGCCGGAATATTTAACCGAGAAATTCGAGTTGATGAATTTCAGACCGTTGAAAAATTGCACCAAGATATATTATGGTTTTTAGAAAGTGAAACAAATACGGCTGCTAAAAAGGAGGCTATTGCCAATAAACTTGCTAGAGAACAGCAACCTATTATTTTTTCTATTCGTATCTTCACTGAAGATTTAGCAGATTGGCAAGATAAAAAAACGATTATTGATGGTTTTATTGAATTTTGGGCAGATTGGCCAAAAATGATTGCTCAACGTCATCCTTTTCTCGTTTTTCTCTCCTTTAATTATAAAGATGAAAAATTTTCATTCGTTAAAAAATGATTGCGCTGGAAAAATAGTAGGACAGCAACCAGCTCAATGCTATTGAATCAATTTGAAACTTTAAATACCGAATTTTTTGAAAAAAAAGGAATCCACGCTGAAGTATTACAAAAACTTAATAGTATCAACAAAGGAGCAGTTTATCGTTGGATCGATCAATACAAAGATCTGTTAGAAAAAAAATTTTCTTATGCTTTAGAACTTAAAATTGATGCGCTTTACGAAAATAGAGACGCTATTCCAATGAATGAATTGGCTTCTGAATTAGAAAAAATATTCAACCAAAACCAATAAAGGTTTATCAAACATGGATTTCCCATTTTACCAAAAAACACTGCCAGAGCCACCCCCTAGCAATCCGGTTGAATTACCGTCATCGCGCCCAATTAGCGAAATACGTCCAGAAACTTATAGGCCTGATGATGGGTTAGTGGATGCGGTTAATGTCGCTTTATTATTAGGGCAACCGCTATTATTAACCGGGGAGCCGGGAACAGGTAAAACACCTCTCGCCCATCATGTCGCATGGCAATTTGGTTTACCGGTGCTTAAATTTGAAACCAAATCCGATCATAAAGCACAAGATTTGTTTTATATTTACGATGCGCTGCGGCATTTTCACGCGGTACAAGTGGCACAAGCGCGCAACCAAGATACGCCAAACGCTAAAGATTATTTGAAATATACTGCGTTAGGTAAAGCGATTATACTGGCGAATGATGAAGAAAAGGTTAAGCCTTTTTTGCCCACCGGTTTTAAACATCCGGGCAAAGCACAACGTTCTGTGGTATTGATTGATGAAATCGACAAAGCCCCCCGCGATTTTCCTAACGATATTCTGAATGAAGTGGAACATAACTATTTTCATGTGCCTGAATTGGACATTGATGATGAAATTAGCGTGGCGGATGAACGGTTTAAACCGATATTGATACTCACCAGCAACTCAGAAAAGCATTTACCTGCGGCCTTTTTGCGCCGTTGCGTTTACTACAATATTCCTTTTCCAACGCGGGAAATATTATCTCAAATTGTGGAAAAACGGTTGGGGCAAATTGCCAAACATAGCAGTGAATTGCTAAACGATGCGTTGGATTTATTCTTTGAATTGCGAAATCAATTAAAAGAAAAACCAGCCACCGCCAAATTATTAAATTGGTTAAAGACATTGCATCAAATGTTTAAAGGGCGCAATACCGAATATCGCTATCCTGATGATTTAGCACGGACATTAAGTACGTTAGTCACCAATACCGATGATCAAGAACTTGCCAAAGACATTTTTGAAGACTGGCTTAAAAATAAAGGTTAAATATGAGTACAGCGAATTTTGTTCCTAAACGAATTCGGTTTTCCCGCTATCAAAAAAAACTGGAACTACAGGGATTGTATATAAGAAAGGCTTATCACCTATCAGTTTTCAAATTCGATGGCAAAAAAAACACAACGTTACACAGTGTTTTGTATAATAATATATAAAAATCCTAGACTTATACTCTGTGGTACTCTGTGGTACTCTGTGTTCTCTGTGTTGAAAAATAGCCTTTTTTACAAACACCAGAAAAGGATTTAATCAATATTCGTTTAGGAACAAAATTCGTTGTACTCAACTATTTATCGTTTCAACGCGCTAGCATCACTCCTTAGAATTGAATTGAAAATAAAATGGGTAACTGATATGACTTCTTCACACGAACCGTTTGACGATACCACTAAAGCCTTTTATAGACAATTCTTTGAAAATAAAGGCATTGCTGTAGAAACCGAACGAGAGGTATTTTTTCGGGGGCGAAGTATTGATTTAGTAGTCACATGTACTGATTCCGACAAAGCGCAATTACAAAACACTGTTTTTTCCCATTTTCGTAGGCTTAATGCCCTTGAATTGAAAGGCATCCATGATCCATTAACCCTGTTAGACTATAATCTAATTATGATGCGATCATGGGGACTGGGTGCTTTAAAATCTGAAAATGAAGAGAATGAAGATACAGACACTGACACCCTTGATGAAGAGACTAATGATGACGTTGACGATAGCAAACTCAACCGATATCCAAGCCTGAGAACACTCACAATTGTTTGTGTCACGAAACCCATTAAAATTCTTAATAAAATGAAACCAGACGTGAGATTGGTTAAGATTGAGGATGGCATTTACAACTGTGAAGAAGGATTTTCACAATGGATTATTTGTCCTTCAGAACTGGCATTGGTTGAGGGTAACTATCCCCTGTTACCATTAGCGCGGGGTGAAAAATTGTCACAGTTTATTTCATTATGTCTCCGTGAAGGCTTGACAAACTATCTTCAATTGGTAATAGACGTTGGATTTGCCACAGATCCCAAAGTGATATGGGAAAAAATTTTGGAGGTGAAACAAATGAAACCGAAAATACATGAAGACACAATACCTTATATCGATCGGTATTTCAGAGAATTGCCAGAACAAATGTGGAGAATTGGCGTAATCCGAGAGGCCTTGGCTGAAAGCGCATGGCATGGACAGCAAGCGGGTAAAGATTGGGGAACATTGCACACTCAACACCGCATATTGATTCGTCAATTACAACGCAAATTTTCAACCATACCCGATAACGTGATAAAGAAAATAGAATCCACCGATGATATTGAACAATTAGATAACTGGTTGGATCAAGTGATTGTCGCAGACTCTTTGACAAATACAGGATTACTCAGTATCGATAAAGTATAAATCAGAAACTTTGTCTCGAAGAAATTTCGCGTTCCAACGTTGGCGCGTTGGAATGCATAATTTGTTCGGAAATCCAACCAATCCATTGGATTGCCATCACCATAAATTGGCGTTCCTTCATAACAAAAAACTACCATGCTTTTGATTTTTACCAACGAGTCAGCGACATTATCAAGGGTGAGCTAAACAAAACGGCACAATACCTTCGGCAATATCAAAGGCATCAAACTCAAATTTGCGCTTTTGTTGACTCTCATGCTTTAAGTGTGTAATAAATGATACTTTTTATCAGGCCTTAACGAGTGCTATATATCATGGTTTTTCCCAAACAGTCATGATGCTAATAACATTTAGGAAATATCAAAGTGCAAGATTTATCTAATATCAATGCCATTTTAGTTTATTTTGATACCAACATGTATTCGCGTCTTTTCGATGACCAAACACAACCTAATATCGAAACAGAAGCCAATGCGTGTCTTGAAATTATTCAGGCTATCAAAATGAAACGCTTGAGCCTGCTTGGTTCAGATATTGTTATGTTTGAAGTGTATAATATCCTTGAAAAAGAAAAACAGGCTAAAGTCGAAAACTATTTGGCTTTATCATCTTATCATGTTGACAGCTCTGATGAAACGTTAAAATTAGGGCAACAAGTAGAAACTAAAGTAGAAAATAAAAGCGCGTGATGCTTTACATGTTGCTTCAGCGATTATCGGTAAAGCTCGCTATTTTATTTCTTGTGACAAAAAGGTAACACAAATTAAACAAACTAAGTGCTACCGTCGTTTAGCTAAATCATATCATCAAACCTATTTTTCTGTCATGAATCCAATACGTTTCGTTGAAAAAATGAAACAAGGAGAATTTGAATGAACTTAACCGTTGCTATACCGACGACTGATAGCGTTGCCATTATTCGTGAAGGATGGAATTTATTAGTGGGACAATTAGGTATTAAAAAAGCCACGCAATTTATCGTGTTAATTGAACGAGGCAAAGGTGATACCGTACAAGAAATAGCAGACTATTGGGGAAATACCGGTATAGAAGACATCCATAACCAAATTATGAATTGGAAAGCAAAAGGTTAGCCCGTAGGTAGGGTGTTAAATCAATCAAGAAATGACCAATCATTTTTCACCATGAATTTATCAAGTATATATTAAGTACTTGATTATTAAAGAAAAAATATAGAGCAGAACAAAAATAGGGTGAAGAGTAATTGGCAAAATCATGCTATATTTAACACCCCAGCCCGTAGGTTTTCCTTTGGAAAGCGAGCGTAGGATGGGTAAATTGTCGGGTGGGTAAAGCTTTCGCGAAACCCACCACAACGAATGACGAAAGGAAATCCAACAAATTCAATAAATGACCATCACCAGCGTCACTCCTTATAAAAGAAAATAATATTGGCACATGAACACCATCGACATTTTAGATAACGGCGAACTCGTGCTTTTTATAGAAGGCTTGCGTCTAGCCGGCTATGACATTGGCACGACAGAATTTTTTGCAGCCCAAGATTTAATCGTGGCATTAGCGGCGCAGGATAAACTCCCACCGCAATTAACCGCAATGAAAACGCTGTTAATGCCTATATTGTGTCACTCACTTCAAGAACAAGAATATTTTAACCAGCATTTTGATAATTGGGTGAATCGCGTCGAAAGCGTAAAACCTGAGGAAACGCAACTCACTTTTGTACAAAAACTGTGGCAAGCATTAAAACAGGCGGTTAAAAACTTAAAAGGGTTTCTTATTTTTGCATTGATAATATTTTTGTTACTCTCTGTTTTTCCTACTGTTTTTTATGTTGAACAATCCAATAAAAAAGATAATGCCCCAAAAACACCCTCGCAACAAATAACGCCAACGCCAAACGATTCCGAAGGTTCACCGTCAACAATATCTACGGAGCCCACTCTAAATTTATCAGATGACATAAAACCGACAGATAACGGAAACTCTATAGAAAACCAACCTTATTATCAAAAATGGTGGGTATGGGGAATTTTGTGGTTAATTCTATGCGGTTGGTTATTCTGGTATTTATGGCAGCGATACAAAGCACAACCTTATTTAACTAGGAAAAGCACATCCAAATCGCCAAAGATAACACAGTTATTTGCTAAGAATATCAATGCCGGACTTTTTCAATCGGTGGGTTTGGCGCGGGTTGCCCAACAGTTGCGTAAACACACGCCCATTGCCACCGATTGTGTTGATCTAAAAGCGACGATTAAACGCACGATTAAAGCCGGTGGTTGGTTTACGCCGGTGACAGGCTTTGCGAAAACGATACCAGAGTATTTAGTTTTAATAGATAGAACCACTTTCAAGGATCATCATAGCCATTTTATTGATGCGTTAGTCAATCAACTCATTGCCGAAGGCGTATTTGTGGCCCGTTATTATTTTGATGGTGATCCGCGCCACTGTTATCCGGAAAACGATGATCTGCCACCGTTGTTGCTAACAGAACTCGCCGATCATTATCCGGCCCATCGGTTACTGATGTTTTCGGATGGCAATGGTTTTATTGATCCGATAACTGGCGACATTGTGCGTTGGATTGCGCAATTTTCGGTGTGGACACAAAAAACCTTTTTCACGTTAGAGCAGCCTGGACAATGGGGCTATCAAGAAAAGTTATTAGAAAACGCGGACTTTCTGATTAGAACAGTACCCGTCAATGAAAATGACTTAATGACATTGGCCGAACAGATTAAAGCGGAAATAGCGCAACCGGACAATTTCAACCCAAAGCACTCTACCAAGGATTTCACCGCATTTCCCAGCTATTTCAATGAATTCTCCCATTGGTGGTTAGAACGCCATGCCCCAGCTCGCGCTAAAGTCACCGAATTACTAAAACAAGTCCGCGATTTTTTGGGAAAAGACGGTTATGACTGGTTTAGTGCGTGTGCCGTGTATCCAGAAATACGTTGGCAATTAACACTGTATTTAGGCTATAACCTTAAAACAACCGACGGCAACAAACTGTTGACTAACGACAACCTGGCTAAACTTGCGCGTTTGCCTTGGTTTAGGTATGGGTATATGCCTAATTGGTTACGCGATCAATTGATAAAAGATTTGCCTTTATCTCAAGAAAATAAAATACGCACGGCTTTAAAAACATTATTGGATGAAGCCTCAGATAAACCTATATCTGATTTTCAATTAGAAATTGCAGATTCACAAAAAAGTACATTTTCTGCGTTGAGACAATGGTTATCGTCTAAATGGAAAAAGCAGGCTCCAAAAAATAGCTTGCGGGATTATGTGTTTTTGACGTTTATGGAAAACAGATTGGCTGTTAGAGTTCCAAAGGAATTGCATAGATTGTTATTTGAATATCCAAAAAAATGGATACCTCACTTAAAAAAGAATATCAATCCCGACCAACTTCAGTTCACTAAACGTATTTTTGATATAGTTGTGTCGGCAACAGCTCTTATTTTTTTGTCCCCTTTGTTATTAACAATAGCATTACAGATTCGTTTAGATTCCAAAGGTCCTATATTTGTTTCTCAAATACGTGTTGGCAAGAACGGTAGAGTGTTTAAAATGTGGAAATTTCGTTATATGTATATTGATGCAGAAAAACATAAAGTGGCATTAATGAAACTAAATGGAATGAAAGGTAGCGTATTGTTTAAAATGGAACATGACCCACGGATAACACGGGTAGGTCGTTTTATTCGCAGATATTCTATTGATGAACTACCTCAGTTATGGAATGTGTTGATTGGTGACATGTCTTTGGTAGGCCCACGTCCGCCATTGCCTGACGAAGTGGCTAAGTACACGCCCTATCAACGTCAGCGTTTAAAAGTTACGTCTGGTATTACCTGCATTTGGCAAGTCTCTGGTCGTTCTTTCATTCCTTTTGAACAACAAGTTGAGATGGATTTAAAATATATAAAACATCAATCTTTTACTTACGATATCGCACTATTGCTTAAAACTCTACCAGCTGTCTTATCGGGACGCGGTGCTTTTTAGCAAGCATGGGTAGAACTTCGTTACGCCCATCATAATAATATCAACATGAACAAAAATGATGGATGTAACGAAAGTTCTACCTATCCTACCCTAAACGAAAAACGCTTACCAAACTCTCTTATCGGTTTGCGTTACGATAGAAAGTCCAACAGACCAACGTGGTGCTAGATTTTCTAAAAAGAGAAAATTTGTTTTCCAAACAGACATGAAGAATAAACCACGCTTTACTTAGCTTTACTAACAGGAATTATCATGAACCTAAAAGTGATTATCGAACCCGGTGAATATGGCTACTTCGTAGCCCATTGCCCATCATTAAAAAGTTGTTGGTCACAGGGAAAAACACGAGAACAAGTACTCCACAATATCCGTGAGGCCATTGATTTGTATTTGGAGCCAGAACCCCTTGAACTCATCCAAAGTGAAAACAGCGGGGCAGTTGAGCTTAGCTTATGAAATTACCACTATTATCAGGAAGGCAAGTGTTGGGCGCGTTAGAACGGCTCGATTTTTTTGAAGTTCACCGTAAGGGCAGTCATGTAAAAATGAAGCATCCAGATTTCAGTAACAATAGTTTTTCCATACCATGATGAAATTGATCGCTACACACTCAAAGGTGCTTTGCTTGATGCCGAGGTTGATATAGATGAGTTTCTTGATAACCTTTAAATAAAAAACTTTGATGATTAAGTAAGTTACAAAAAAACGAACGTCGAACGGGTAGCATTTTTGTTACACCCATCATAATAATATCAACCTGAACAAAAATGATGGATGTAACGAAAGTGCTACCTATCCTACCCTAAACTAAAAACGCTTACCAAACTATCTCGTCAGTTTGCGTTACGCTAGAAAGTCCAACAGATTCATTGAATTAATTACCATCACCATAAGTTGGCGTGCCTTCATAACGAAAACCTACAGTGCTTTTGATTTCCTTCAGGCGAGTTAGCGATATTATTAAAAGTGAGCCAAAAAAAAACGGCACAATACCTAAACCAGAAATGACAATATCAAAGGCATAAAATTTGAATTTGAACAATTATCGGATAATATTTGATACACTCCCAACAAAGGAAGCTTTGATAAAGCCTCACCTCAATTCACTGGTAGAAAGGTAACTTATGAAATATAAAGTCTATATTGAAACGTCTATTCCTAGTTTTTATTATGAGATTCGTACCGCCCCGGAAATCGTTGCACGTCGAAATTGGACACGTCAATGGTGGAATGAATCTCGACAAAATTATGAACTCGTTACCAGTGATGCGGTCATTGATGAATTGAATAAAGGGGACTATCCCACTAAAGCTAACACTTTAGAATTGGTTAGCAATATACCGCTTCTCCCATTTGAAGAAGACATTTCGGAAATTGTCGAAATTTACCTCGCACATAAATTAATGCCAAAAGATCCGTTGGGAGATGCACTTCATCTCGCTGTGGCATCGTACCATAAATGTGATTTTCTACTCACTTGGAATTGCAAAAATATTGCAAACGCCAATAAATTTACCCATATAAGACGCATAAATACCCTGCTGGGTTTGTTTGTACCCACTTTATTAACCCCCCTTGAATTGATAGGAGAAACAGAAGTTGAAAAATGATCCCGTTCTTAACCGAATACAGGAAGCTCGGCATATTATATCGATGCAATGTGACCATGAACCGAAAAAATTGGTAGCATACTATCTTCAGCGACAAAAGAACCATCAATCAAAATTGTTTAATGACAATAAAAATGTTGATGTAGAAACCAACGTAGAATGTGTAAAACGCTGTGAAACGAAGCAAGCGTAGGGTGAAAGCAAGCGTAGGGTGAAAAAACGGAGAACTTTGAATGAACTTAACCGTTGCTATACCGACGACTGATAGCGTTGCCATTATTCGTGAAGGATGGAATTTATTAATGGAACAATTAGGCCTTAAAAAGGCAGTACAATTTATTGTATTAATTGAACGGGGCAAAGGTGATACCGTACAAGAAATAGCAGACTATTGGGGAAATAGCGGCATAAAAGACAAATTATGAATTGGAAAGCAAAAGGTTAGCCCGTAGGTTTTCCTTAACGATGGAAACTCCAATAGCAAACATTTTAGACAGTTTGATGAAACCAAAATCGGTATCAGCAACGGTTTCATCATTTTAAACACAGAGGAAAACAAGTATGGCATTAACCGTCAACCATCCAGACGCAGAACGGTTGGTTCAAGAACTGATAGCTTATACCGGTGAAACACTGACACAAGCGGTCTTAAATGCGTTGCGGGAACGACTCAAAAAAGAGAAAGAAAAGCGAGCCATTTCTCTAAAAGATGAACGGTTACAAATTGGTAAACAATGTGCGGCACTGCCCGTATTGGACAATCGTCGTCCTGAAGAAATACTAAATTACAACCAAAATTGAGTAACAAACTAATGGTTATTGATTCTTCAGCAATTATTGCCATTTTATGTGATGAACCAGACGCTGGACGTTTTGCAGCGGCTATTGAAAATGATTCAACTCGGCTTATGTCAGCCGCCTCATTGTTGGAAACTTCAATCGTGATTGAATCCCGATACGGTGAAGAAGGTGGACGCAAACTGGATTTGTTACTGTCTAAAGCACACATGAAAATAGAACCTGTCACCGCTGAACAGGCTGAAATCACCCGTGTTGCATTCCGTACTTATGGCAAAGGACGACATCCAGCCGCTTTAAACTTTGGTGATTGTTTCTCTTATGCTTTGGCAAAAGTTTCAATTGTTCAAAGGCAATGACTTTAGTAAAACAGACATTAAGTGAAAAATAAGAAAGCGTTTCGTAGCAAGCGTAGGATGGGCTTCGTTACACGAAACCCATCACAATAGTTTTGATGATGGATGTCACGAAAATTCACCCTTTTTACCCCAAACGAAAAACGCTTACCAAACTCTCTTATCGGTTTGCGTTACGATAGAAAGTCCAACACATTCATTGAATTATCAACACCATAAATTGGTGTTTTGTTATAATGATACCGTGTTTTCCACTTCTGGTTACCACGCGAAAACCTCTCCCAATGAGTGACTTATGCTAGAATTTGAACGGGTAAAACTGGGTTCCGTAGCACTTTCGTTAATCATTGACACACCGACGAATAAACAGCTTGATACCAACGTAATGATTCAAGCACTATTTAGGAAAGCCAAATGACATACCAATTAGCATTGATAGGTAAAACAGATGATTGACTGGCATCACCTATTTGGTCTCGAATCAAACTATGAAGTGGAGTTAGAAAAATCGTTATCACTACAGCAACAATATTTGGATGTAGTGATTATTAAAAAATCCGAAGGCAAACCGCTTAAAGAGGTGCCCGATGGATTAGATAATCTGTCTGAACATAATCTATTGACGTACAAATCGCTCTGGGAACCGCTAGATAGTTGGGCCATCAATGAACTGATTAGCAGTTATGTGATTTATCGAAAGCAAGTCAGTCCGTCCCTGAACAAATTATTGCCAAAAGAGCATTTTCGGCTCTATGCGGTTTCTACCCGTTTTCCTCAACAAATAATTAACCGGTCAAATCAAGGGATACCAGAAAAGTCTGGTTGCGGGCTTAAACCTTGAGTCAGCGAGGCTTGAAGCGATTTTGAAACAGGCAGTCAAAAAAATAGTGCCAGGTGTCTATGAGATATTCTGGGGAATAGACATTATACCGAATGTTAGATCAATCAAAACCCTAGGTTTCACCTAGGGCTATTCACATTCAACCCCTTCAGGGTTGGTGTATTAAAAATACCCTTAATAACACACACCTGGAAAAACCGGGACAACCCCGTAGGGGTTGAATTTGAATAGCCCTAGGTGAAACCTAGGGTAAGCTTAAGATTAAATCGATATAATGTCTAATGAACATGATACGGCTGATTGTGACCAGTGAGATTTCTAAACAGAAACACAATGCGTTATGGCATCTGTATAGCGGAGTCGCGGATAACGGGAGCCTATGGGAATAATCACTATTGTTGGCATCATCCTAAAGGCAAACAGTTGCTCAATCAGTTGTATGAACTGTATTTAAAAGAGGAGGTTGTTATGCCTTATACTTGGGAAGATTTTGAGCGAGACTATGCCAAAGCGCATGTTCATTTGCTCAGTCCCCAGGAACGATTGAGTGGGCTTCCCGTCGAGGAAATCTTAAATTTGCCTCCCGTCGAAGAGGTGTTCAAACACTTTGGAGTTCCACCAGAAGTGATTAAAGAATATTTGTCGGCACACAAAAAACCTCACTAATTTATTTATCCCTTAGCAGTTCCCACGCACGGGCGCTCATCGTTATACATAAGTATTTAAGCATTTTATTTTAAATCATATTTGTAGGAGCTGGCAAGAACTTTTTTGCCGGCCCCTTGAAAATGGTGGGCAAAAAAAAGACTTTGCCCACCCTACGTTTTGACTTATGTATAACGATGAACGCACGGGCGTGGGAATTTGAGACTCAATCATTTCTCAAAGACTTGGGGGATTTTTGGCAAGCGTTGCGGGCTTTGGTACAAGCGTAGGGCGGATAGAACTATGCAGCACCCACCACAACTACTTCCCCCCCGAGGCGCGAATATCTACATTTCACCTTTTATCATATCTATTCGTCAGCCTAGTTTCATGGCTCTGTCACAAATGGTTTTGTTGCAACTATGAAGGCAAGCCATTTTCATCGGTTTTATTTGGTAAAACTCAATAGAATCAATAGTTTTTTTTATAGGCCAGCTAAATACATTATTCATGATGCTGTTAAAAACGCCCTCATCAAAGATGGATGGAAAATCACGCATGAACCGTACACGATAAGATATGAAGAAGTGACCGTTTATGCTGATTTGGGTGCCGAATATGGCTGCCGAAAAATAAAGTCGCAAGATTGTAGTAGAAGTCAAAAGTTTTATCAATCCGTCACCGTTGACTGATTTGAAAGTAGCATTAGGACAATACGAAATATACAAAAATTTTTTGGAAGTCACCGAACCAGAATGCCAACTTTATCTCGCTATTAGCAGCGAAATCGACAATGAGATATTTCAGCAAAAGGCTTATCAGTTTATAATAAAGCGGCACCAATTACCTTTTATCATCGTCAATGTCGAAACTGAGGAGATTGTGAAATGGACAAAACCACTCAATACCGTCGCTTGATTAAAAGTCTCTTAACTCAACATGCCAACATCGTAGCACGTCAGTGTACTCAAGAAATGGATACACTTCTGAGCTTTGATGAAGAACACGATCAATATCTTTGGCTACAAGTAGGCTGGCTTCATTCTCATCGCGTGCATGGCATTACCCTTCATCTTCGTTTACACAATGAAAAAATTTGGATGCAACCAGATTGGACTGAAAATGGTATTGCTACAGAGTTATTGAAGGCGGGCGTTTCCAATGATGAGATTGTCTTAGGTTTTCGTAACCCAAAAAGACGGCCTCTGACTGGATTTGCGGTGGCATAAGTTCGTCGGTTTTCCTTACGATAGAAAGTCCAACAAATTCATTGAATTACCATCACCATGAATTGGCGTTCCTTCATAACGAAAACCTTAACAAGTGCTATATCTCATGGTTTTTTCCCAAACAATCATGATGCTAATAACATTTATCTAATATCAATGCCATTTGAGTTTATTTTGACACCAACATGTCTTCGCGTCTTTTTGATGATCAAACCAAACCTAATATTCAAAAATAAGCCAATGCTTGCCTTGAAATTATTCAGGCTATAAAAATGAAACGCTTTACCCTGCTTTGTTCAGATATTGTTATGTTTGAAGTCTACAACATCTTTGAAAAATAAAAACCGGCTAAAGTTGAAAACTATTTGACTTTATCATCTTATCATGTTGACAGCTCAGATGAAATTTTAAAATTGGGCCAACAATTAGAAACACCGTGTCAAATAAAAGCGCGTGATGCTTTACATGTTGCTTCGGCGATTATCGGTAACGCTCGCTATTTTCTTTCTGGTGATAAAAAGGTCACACAAATGAAACAAGCTAAGTGCTACCGTCGTTTAGCTAAATATTCTGTGAGGAACCCAATACGTTTCGCCTTAAAAACTGGAAAACGGAGAACTTTGAATGAACTTAACCGTTGCTATACCGACGACTGATAGCGTTGCCATTATTCGTGAAGGATGGAATTTATTAGTGGAACAATTAGGTATCTTGAATTGGAAAGCAAAAGGTTAGCTCGTAGGTTTTCCTTAACGATGGGAACTCCAATAGCAAGCGTTTTAGACAGTTTGCTAGTGCTGGAGAGCGGAAGTTTCGGTACCACCAAAAAATTAGGCAAGAAATCCGATTTTGGGGGAAAATCGGATTTCGGGGTGGTTTCGAGGCTAAAGGATCGAAGAAACTTTAGCCTCGAAAGGATATTTCTGCTATCCTGCACTAGCCATCCAAACATATCAATGCTGGCACTGGGGCCATTTAATGGGATAGGGTGAATGGGCTTGTCGGGGTAATGGGTAATGGGCGATCTGCGCGGCTTTAGCAAAATTCAGCCGGTGGCCAAACAGAGACTTTTGGACACTTTGATACTGCCGTAGGAAGTTTGCCAAGCCTTATTACCTATTACCTAATGGCACGCACGATAGACAAATAACTGAATGTGTGTTCGTGCCTAAAGATTTTCTAGAAAAACTTCTATAGCGAATTAGGAATTATGAAAAGCAGGGCAAACAATCATTTGAAAATGGGTATAAAATCATCACCCCTTTGTTCGGGGGATTTTCCTATCGTGCGTGCCATTAACCTATTACCTATTATATAGCGTTTTCCGATTCAGTTAAGTACAAAATTCGCATTGCGTCATTCCTTTGACGCGGTAATCCAGTCTTCGCATGGAATTTTTAAGTGTAGTTTATTCAATCGGAAAGTGCTATAGTTACCCAAAAAAGTTTTTTACCTATGCAAAAACCGAGAGAGGTTTGGCTGACCTATCGAGGTTTGGGACATAATTTTTCACCGATAGCCACGACCCCACAGGCAAATCCAAAAATTTAATATACCACCAATGGGGCAATCCCTTGTGGTTGCCTTTGGTATATTATTATTAGTTGCCCCAGTGCCAAGTACTACCACTGATTTTTATCTTAAGCCCAAAGGTCAAGCCTTGTTGCTTCAAATACCACAATAAACAACGGAGGAAAGACAAATGAATGAAGTCAATTTCACATTCCGGCGTTACAAAGACAACGACAGCGCACACTTGAAATGGAATAAAGATGTCATTGAGTCAGGAGAGTCCTACCTCTGCCCGACGTATGTGCATCGCACACCACCCTGCCAAGCAAGTTGCCCCTCCGGTCACGATATCCGTGGCTGGCTACTTATTGTACGTGGACTGGACAAACCCCCAAAGGGAATGCAGTGGGAGGAATACGCATTTCGGCGCATGACTGAGGCCAACCCTTTCCCGGCCATTATGGGTCGCGTCTGTCCCGCACCTTGCCAAGACGGTTGTAATCGCAACGAAGTGGAAAACCATGTTGGCATCAACTCGATTGAGCAATACATCGGTGATTGGGCGCGGGAAAACAATCTTACCTTCCCCAAACCGGCGCATGAGACTGGCAAAAAATTGGCCATTGTCGGTGGTGGGCCGGCCGGCTTGGCGGCCGCGTATTTTATGCGCTGCCGGGGACATAGCTGTACTATTTTTGAGGAATATAACGCGCTCGGTGGCATGATGTGCTTCGGCATCCCCGGTTACCGCGTACCCCGCGATGTTCTTGAACACGAGATCAAGCGAATCCTTGATATGGGGGTTGAGGTAAAATTGAATACCCGCGTAGGCACTGACGTTACCATTGAGCAATTGGAAAAGGAATACGATGCCATTTTCTGGGGGATCGGTGCCACATCGGGCAAAGCATTGCCTATCCCCGGTGCGGATGCGCCAAATTGCGTTGATGGCATGGCGTTTTTACGCGCATTTAATGAAGGGCGGCTACAACACTTATCGGGCCGCATCTTGGTTGTCGGTGGTGGCGATACCGCTATGGACGTGGCAGCGGTAGCCCGGCGTATAGGCCATATTTCTCATAGCCACGAAAAAGATCGCCCGGAAAATGTGATCTTGGGTCACACCGTCCACGACATAGCATCAGCGGCTCGCCGACAAGGCGCGGATGTGTGGATTGTCTACCGTCGTCCCATTTCAAAGGCACCGGCGACTAAACACGAATTGGAGGCCATTATTTCCGAGGGTGTGGAAATTCACGAGAGCTTGGCACCGTTAGAAGTCATTCGAGGCGAAGACGGTCGGGCTACCGCGCTGAGGGTGATGCCGGTAGATTGGGTAAACGGCAAAATGGTGCCAAGGGAAGGTCAGGAATTTAATATTGAGTGTACCATGATTGTCGGAGCCACCGGCCAGAACGGTGATTATACTGGCATTGAAGAACTTGATAATGGCCGGGGCCAGATAGGTTCTGACAAAACGTATCAAGTGGTATCCAAGCCCGGCCATTTCGTAGGTGGAGACGCGGTCAAACCACATTTGTTGACCACGGCAATTGGCCATGCCTTCATTGCAGTCGAGAGTATGGATCACTACCTGATGGGTAAAGAAATTTCAGTTCGCCCGAAGGTAGACGTTCATCACTTCAGCCTACTTCAAGAACTACAGGCCCACAATCTGCAACCGGACGAATACGATCATCAAGAGACTTGGGGCACCGGCTGTTCTAATTTTGCCGTTCACAACTACGAAGAGCGTTCATCCAGCGAGGTCATTCATAGTGAACGACTCTTCTTAGGCCATTTTTCCTACGAACCTCTTCACCCGCGTGAAGAGGTTAAAATCACCTCGGAGCAGGTACTAGGCAACTTTAAGGAACGTTTTATTGGGCTAACAGAAAAACCGGCCATTGCCGAAGCCAACCGCTGCATGAGTTGCGGTATGTGCTTTGAATGCAAAAACTGTATCACTTACTGCCCGCAAAATGCGGTATTTCGCGTGAAAAATGACCAACATGTCATGGGGCGCTACGTTGATACTGACTACGCTAAGTGCGTTGGCTGTCATATATGTAAAGATGTTTGTCCAACCGGGTACATCCAGATGGGGCTGTTGTGATGCCACTTTAGGGTGAAATTCTCAAAGTGGGCTATGCGAACCCCATACTTTTCGTTGCCCCCATCATAATTCAACATGATCAAAAATGATGGATGCAACGAAAGTTCTGCCCATCCTACCCTAAACGAAAAACGCTTACCAAACTATCTCGTCGGTTTTCCTTACGATAGCAAGCGTAGGGTGCGTCTTACGCACCCTTTTGTCTGAATCAGAATTTTCAGAATTTGAGATTTTGGTGCGTGGCTATCCACTACTCAGTTCTCTCATGCCTTATCAAAGTCGCGTCTCATGGACTTGCTTCAAACTAGTACATTCGAGCGAAAATATCAAGACCACCCACCATGAGCTAAAGCTCATGGCTAAAAGCTTAAGTCCCCTAAAGGGGACTCGCCCCAACAGTTGGAATTTTTTAGTCCCCTTCAGGGGACTTGAGCTTTCAGACAACTGCTTTGGCTGTTGGTTGAGGTGGTCTCGATCCTTGCGCGATCGTGCACTAGGTTACAACCAAAATTGAGTAACAAACTAATGGTTATTGATTCTT
>QNER01000005.1 GCA_003646175.1 Candidatus Parabeggiatoa sp. nov. 1 | reverse complement strand
GACCCAATGGGACTTCCTTCAAAAATTGACAGGGGTTAGTTGTACAAAACGACTTTGTCGGATTGCGTACCAACGGTTGGGACTGCTCAACCTGGACTCTAGTTGCAATCCATCCGGATTATCAACAGAGAGCGAATTACCTATAAATAGATTTGAATAGATTTATAGGAACAGTAAAAGCTATAGTTTTATTGATAATATTTATTGACAATTTTTATGAGAGGTGTACTATGCTCATCCAAGGGATTTTTCCCGACATTTTTACGTTTACGTTTAACCGCAGTTGAAAATAACTAACGGCAATACAAATCGTTTTGCCACGTTGATTTATGAAGGGTACTTTGAACTACTACCCATCATAAGCTCGCTAGTGTTCATCCTTTAACTTGAGTGTCATTTCGACTTGAGTTTGAAATCTTAACATTCTCACACCCAAAACGCTTGATAAACCTCGATCTTCAAGTTATTATTCCATAGTTTTTATAATGAATTTGCGGTCTCCCCTTTGGCAAACTTATCTTTACCCATAAGTCCCCCCTTTGAAAATTATGAAGAATTGTGTTCGCTATAGAAGTTTTTCTAGAAAGCAGCTGCACTTTGATCTCGGTGTTGTATGCAGAATACAATTAGTTGCCCCAAAGTGCCCAAAAAACGGTAAGGCCTAAATCCGATTTTTTTCCCAAAATCGGATTTTTTTTTAAGATATTGAAAACCCCCAGCAAAAACTTTTCTAGTAATATAAACTGGAAAAAATCCGGAAAACGCAGAGCCCCAAAAACAAAGGGGCTCTTCTTCACAGCTATATTTATGATAAAAACTTCTATAGCGAATTGTAAATGAATGTCTCATTAATTACTAACCCATTGTTTTAATTCAGGCTGTAAACGGAACCCGCGTAACGATGGAACGAGCATTCCCGTAAAAACCCAAATCCAGCCGGGGCCGTTATTCCGCCCTTAACGGGAATCGCTGCCTTTCGTAATGAACGTGAAAACGAGAAACCATGTAACCCCTTGATACGTCGGCTGTCGCCGCGATAGTGGGTAGCCTTCATTCATAATTCACACACAAAAGCATAGTTGTGGGTAAAGATTAGTTGGCAATGATGATTTTTTACACATTTAAAGAAATCCCCCAATAGCCCACCTTTATTAAAGAGGGAAACCAAAAAACTTGATGATCGAGTAAACGAAACGATTCGGAGTCTTTGTTAAACAAGATTTCGTGAGCTTTGCTTGAAATTAAAACGAAGTTGGGCGTTTCTGGATGGACACTCGCTAGGTATTTTACCCCTGTTTGCTTAGCACCATAAAACTACTGAAAACGCCGGAAAAGTCTGTATATGAAAACTGTGATTTTAGGTGAAGCATCTCTTGTTAAGTCATTGAATTTATTAGATGCCAAAAATCGAACGCATTTTCAGTAAAACTTAGGGAATATATCCATATGAAAATTGACGCTATTAACCAAAACACTAATCAGGTGGAATTTCAAGAAATTGTGCCACCAAAGGGAAATGGTTCCAATGGGAGCGTCATAAGTTTGGTTGAGGCGGATAAGCCCAAAACTCTTGGGGCCGAACTGACACAAGCATCGCTCCAACCCTCAAAAATGGTTAGGAAGCCAAACACCTATTATGAAGTTCTAGGCGTTAACCAAAATGCCACGGATACGGAAATTGCTCAAGCAATCCCAGCGAAGATGAGTGAAATGACTGAGGCGGTTCAGGTTTTGTCTGATCATGAAAAGCGCAAAGCTTATGATTCGGGCGTGAAATCCGCAGGGCAACCCCAAATCAACCCTCAAGGGCCTAACGTTTCGCCTTACCAACCCTTTGTGGCACCGACAACAGGACTCACCAATGACAATGTCTTTGAATTGGCAAGACGCGATACACGTTTGGTGGCTCACTTAGTGGATGTACTCATTTTCTTATCCCTACCTTTTTTAGCAATTTTGATAATGCCTTTCTTTGTTGATACCTCTGTTTTGGCGGATGGTGGAAAGGGCAGTGAGGAGGCGATGTTAACGATGGTGTGGCCATTGGGTTTTGTTGTTTTAGGTTGGATTGCTCTTACCGCGATCAACTGGACATTGCTGTACCAGAATGGGCAAACCATTGGCAAACGTTTGCTTGACATTAAGATTGTCCGTACCGATGGCAGTCGGGCCGGATTATTACGGATTGTCGGATTGCGTTATTTCGTCATACAAATAATCGCAGGGATCGGTCCAGAGTGGTGGAAATCCGCTGTGGTTTTAATCGATCCCCTATTCATTTTCCAAAAGTCTCGACGTTGTCTGCATGATTTGATTGCCGATACGACTGTGATAGAGGCCATTCCCGGCGGTTCTGCACATCGCTCACCCGGTGCAATACTCACCGCTATTATTATGCTTATGTTGCTTCCTATTGCGGCCATTATAGGAGTGATAGTTGTGATAGCTTCTATGGGTATTTCACCTTCTGATTTGGGAAAATATTCCCATACAGATTATGTAAACCATTACCAAACTGTGCAAGCCGTTAACTTTATAGAGGCACTTAAGACACCGACAGAACAATATTTTTCCTTTACGGAAAAATTTCCGCCATCTGTCGCGGATATAAAGGGGAAAACGTCGAGTAAGTATGTGGAGAAGATCGTCTCAAACCCCGAACAGCTCTATTTCCAAGCAACCCTGTCTGGAAAAGAACATTCCCCAATAGGTGAACAAACCATCAGGCTGACTTATAATCCAGCCACAGGTCATTGGAAGTGTAGTTCGGGCCATCCCAATGGTGTGGATAATAAGTATTTACCACAACATTGTAGAAATGAGGCCCAATAAAACCAGCACCGGATGGGTAGTTCTGCGAAACCCATCATAACTTTCCATCGTGTGCTATACTTTGTGAATACCATTGACAAAAAGAGCCACTAGGCACTAACCAAAAGACTTTTTTTTTATGCACTTTAAACAAACAAGCGTAGCGATGTTGTAAAAAGAAAACGTCAAAGAAATCCGATTTTTTGAAAAAATCGGATTTCTCACGACACAAATCTTCTAAGAACAATTTTCACCGTGGCTCAGATATTTTCGCTCTCCTGTACTAGCCACTGGCGGAATTTGTTTTCCCCTACATTATTTACGTTTAATCGCTTTGGTTGAAAATTTTTCCCTCTGACTTTGGACAAACATCGTCAACAAGCCAAACATCGGAGGTTTTTCAAACGTGTTGACAACATTGTAATGGGTACTTTAAAATATATTCGTCCTACACTTACTGTTTTACAACAACCCATAAGGAGAATCTGAATGAAGAAAGCACTTATCAGCCTCTTGGTGATAGTTATCGCCGTTTTAGGTGATGACCAAATTGCGGTAGCCACCGACACTGGGCTAGAAGACAGTGTGGTTATATGCTCAAACCAAGACAACAGACGGATTGTGACATTGGACTATCTGGTCCCAGGTAACCGTGTGCCGTGCCGAGTCATTTATGAAAAACCTACGGAAAAGCCGGGCTTCAGTAAAATCTTGTGGTCCGCTGAAAATAAAGTCGGTTATTGCGAGCAGAAAATGGATGACTTTATCCACAAGAAGTTGGAGGGGAAATGGGGTTGGCAATGTTCATCTCGTGAACAAAGCATGGTTTGGCAGATACCTGAACGTCGAGATCAAGTTAAAACCTGGTATGTCATTTTGGGCGGCTTTCCGCAAACTCAAGAAGGCCTAAATTCTGGCCTTCAGCTCAGAGACCAATTCAGATCCGACATTTGGACTCAGGATGATTTTTCAGTTGGAGAAAGCGATTTTTATCCTGAGTTGACAGATGGCCTATATGTTGTGATGAAAGGGCCTTTTCAAAATCAAATCGATGCCGAAAATTGGGCCAAGACGGATGCTGTCCGAGAAATTGTGTCTAATGCTTCTGTTCAGCAAATTGTGCCAAAGAAGGGATTATGAATAAATTCTGCTAAATGAATGGTATGTCATTTTTGGCAGTTATCCTCATATTAAAAATTGTTATAGATTAGCCAATCAACGTTTCTGAACGTCTATAGTTTTTCAGAAAAATAATTTCCAAAAGATGGTAGACATATAGCCGCAAATTCCTATTATAACGAACGCCCAACAACCCCGTAGGGGTTTTCAGGCTAAAGTTTCGCTTCGCGAAACTTTTGCCTTTCAGGTAAATGTTTCGCGAAGCGAAACATTTACCTGAAAATGTGAATTCGAGGCTAAAGTTTTTCTCCGAAAAAGCCTCGAATAGGCTTTCAAGCAAAAGTTTTTCTAGCAAACTTTTACCTGAAAAGGTGAAACCTGGGGTTTGTGAAATTATTTATCTGAATATCTATATATCAACTTCTTGGTTGTTACGGATTTTGGGGAGTTCCGTATTCGATACTTAAAAGGGGCATATCCGCTATTTCTTTCTTTGGCAAATATTTTGAATAAAAAATAGATTTCTATGAAAAACAATCCGTTATTTAATGATCTATTATCCTTCAGCCCATTACTAAAGCCCTTCCCCAAAATCTGTTACAATCAGTCAACTTTTTTACGTTGCCTACTGCAACGACAATAGTGAACAGACGGATGTTGAAATACAGTGCTATTTCCACAGTATTAGCAGGGCGTTTTTGGCGACCGCTAAGCTAGAATCCGAAACTAATTATGTTTTGGATTCAGGCTGTCGTATTTTCACGGATGCTATCCCTTCCCGGGATAGTATCCGTCACGGTTACAACACTTAACAACAGATAGATAGCTGCTCACTTTTTGACAAACTTCCTTTTGATACAACAAATCATTTTACTTTCACTATCAATAATATTGTTATCAACTAATAAAGTGATAAAGCTGGCTTTTTTGCAACAATCAATAAGGAGAATTTGGATGAAGAAAGCACTTATCAGCCTCTTAATAATCGCTATCACTGTTTTAGGTGACTTGAGAATTGCGGTAGCCATCGACACGGGGCCAGAAGATAGCGTCGTTATATGCTCAAACCAAGACAAAAGACGGATTTTGACGCTGGACTATTTATTTGTGGGCGCCTATGTGCCGTGCCGAGTCATATATGAAAAAACCACGGAAATGCCGGACCATAGTGAAATATTGTGGTCTGCTGAAAATAAAGCGGGTTATTGTGAGCGGAAAATGAATGATTTTATCCACCATAAGTTGGAGGATAAATGGGGCTGGCAATGTTCAGAACAAAAACCAAGCATACCTGAACACGAACATCAAGCGCAGACTTGGTATGTTATTTTGGGCAGTTTTTTACAGACTCAAAGAGGTCTAAATGCTGCCCTTATGCTCAGGAACCAATTCAGAGCCAACAACATTTTGAATCAGGATTATTTCATTGTTGGAGAAAGCGATTTTTACACTGGTTTTACAAAGGGCTTATATATTGTGATGACAGGGCCCTTTAATCAAATTGATGCCCAAAATTGGGCCGAACTGGGTGTGGTTTTAAAAATAGTGCCTGATGCTTATGTTCAGCAAGCAACAGTGAGGGGTTCAGGAACGAATTCAGCCAAAGAATGGTATGTCATTTTGGGTATTTACCCTCAAACTCACAATGGTTATCAGTTAGCCAATAAACGTAGCAAACGGCTTAGAAGAAATGACAATAATGTGATTGTGACAGACAGCGAATTTTGTGATGGTTTGACAGGGGGCTTAATTGTTGTGATGATGGGAGCCTTTGATAATAAACAACAAGCCTTGGCTAAGGAAAAGGCCGTCAAACACTTTGTGCGTGAGGCTTATATCATGCCAATGACTTGTAGGGGCAATAATTAGTGGTTGAACCAAACCCCCATTCCTTTTTGTTGGGAATAGTTCATTAAGGCAACTCCCAAATGATAATATACTAACTAGCGGGAGGTTCGATTTTTCCCCTAGGTTGCACCTAGGGCTATTCACATTTTCAGGTAAATGTACTTTGAGCGAAACATTTACCTGAAAGGCTAAAGTTTAGCTTTGCTGTACTTTAGCCTGAAAACCCCTTCGGGGTTGAGATTTTTCCCCTAGGTTGCACCTAGGGCTATTCACATTTTCAGGTAAATGTACTTTGAGCGAAACATTTACCTGAAAGGCAAAAGTTTAGCTTTGCTGTACTTTAGCCTGAAAACCCCTTCGGGGTTGATAAAATGATGGCTCACTTTTATTTAATTATCGTCAATAAAATGAAGTACTTAAAAAAAACCCTCTAGTGAAAATGGTCTACAGTCTTGTTGACATCTAAATTAAAATCATCAAATGAAAATGTGATAAATTGCTATAAGGATACATAATATGCCAACTTATGATTACCACTGTATGGAAAATGGTCAAGTCGTCGAGGTAAAACACTCCATAAATAACAAACTGACGACTTGGGGTGAAGTTTGTGCCGGTACGGGGAAAAATTTAGGTACAACCTCGGCAGATAGCCCAGTGGAACGTTTAATTACTGGGGGTCAGGTGGTTAACAGCAGTACTTTGAAAAACCCTGAACCTGCCTGTCCTTCAGGCTCTTGCTGTGCTGGGGGGATGTGCGGTTTATAGTATATTCAAAGACTGCCAAAAAAATTAATATACCCATATCGAAATCAAGTTTGAAAAAACTTGGTTGATTTTTGGGTACAAGATAGCGAAAGTTTCTATACCACCCAAACGTCAAAGAAACCCGCTGTTTCTGTTAGGAACGTGCATAATACAACTAGGGCAACCATATTCGAGGCAAAAGTTTTTTTAGAAAAACTGATTCCGAGAAAGGATTGCCCCTACAACCCCTCAAAGGGGTAATCCCTTGTGGTTACCATTACGTTTTATAAGTTATTTTATGCACGTTCCTTAGCGCAGCGGGATTTCTCACGAAATGTGATTAGCGAATTTTTTCTTCACAATTCATCATTTTTACAAAGGTATGGACTAATGGCACGTACGATAGGAATTAAGTTCCAGGTAGTTACACTGGCTATATTAATTTCGCACCTTCGGTGCTTTAAAACTTAGGAACGTGCATGAAACAACTTAGTCAACTTGGGGCAACCGCAAAGGGATTGCCCCTACAAATCATCAAGTTACGTAGGGGCAATCCTTTCGAGGCCTCGAATATGGTTGCCCCAATTATTTCATGCACGTTCCTTAGCACCTTCGGTGCGTATTATTTACGCCCGTGGGCAACGCCCCTGACTGTTCTTGCACAACCAAAATTTCTATCGTGCGTGCCATTAGGGTATGGATATTTTCATTTTCCGGTATAGTTGCCCAAAATGTTCAAAACCTCAAAGGGTTTGCCAAACCTTTGAGGTTTTTGCCACCAAAAGGTAACTTGACTCAAGCCCTTTGATTATTTTGCATTTAAGGGGCTTTTCTTTATGCTTGTTTCCAATAGCAAGGCTCACGGGCTTGATATTGCTGTTGTAGGGGAGGGTAGCGAGGGTTTCAACTCAGCCGATGTTTGCTCTTTCCCGCCTACGCTTGCTGTTGTTGTAGGGGAGGGTAGTGAGGGTTTCAACTCAGCCGATGTTTGCTCTTTCCCGCCTACGCTTGCTGAATTGATGACAGATTCAAGGTGTGCATAAAAACGGTAGATTCCTGTCATGTTATAACCCTTCATCTTATTTGTCCATTTGCTTAATAACGGAAATTTATCCGCCAATTCTTTTTCCAAGCCTCCTGCTCTTTCATTAAACTCTGCTAAGAGATGACCATGTATAATCCGTGGCGCAAATTGATAAATAGGAAAAATAGTGGAATTTGGCAATAAAGAGCGGATTTGTTTCGCAACCTGCTTATGTCGGAAAATTGTTCCTACAAATATTAGGACATCAGGCTGTAATACGTTTAAATCCTTCTCCAAATATGGAAGAGAAGGACGAAGCAATTTCCAATTGCGAGCATAATCCTTACTCGTTTTCTCCCGACAAGAAAATTTTCCATAATGAGCCACCACTAATTCACTGAGAAAATCTTTTGGTTCTCCAATCGAATTAAAATCCCACCCCATTTTGTACAAGATAAAAGCGGCTGCACATAATAGCCCCCCACTATTGATCGGCTGAATATGAACATCCGGAAAAAAATGACGACCTTCTTGGGGAGAAGCCAGCCAGTGAGTAAAAGAAACCCCGTGACGATTCCAAGCATCGTCGGATTCTAGTAGCGGATTTTCATCATTGCTGTTCAGGTAATAAGTCAAACTTTCCGCCATTGCGTAAATGGCTATCTTACGCTTTTTTGTAAAGTATTTTTCTCCAATATAAGGAATACTGGGATTAATGTATCCATTCGTTTTCCGATTTTTGACTGCCCAATCAGGATATCCTTCCTTCTTAACAAGTGATTGGTAAGCGTCAATAAGTTCTGACTGCTTTTCATTCAATGGCATCTCATTTACCTCTACCTCTTTCTTGTGTCGTTGTAAAATGATGGGTATCAGTTTTTCAAGTTGATTTACCCACCACTGCAACTCATTTTGGAATCGTCTTTAACCAGCCAAACTCAAATATAGCCAAGCTTAATTAATTAAATTATTTTTGGTTGTACATGTAGTGATTTTACGGATGCTATCCCTTCCCGGGATAGTATCCGTTTGAACATGAAGGTTCTCTATTTACTTTACCACTTCTGCGCCTGCTTTGGCAACAATATGATCATCTTCAACTGTGCTACCAGACACACCAATGGCACCGATAATTTTACCTTGCTCATTTTTGATGGGCAATCCCCCCGGGAAAGTGATGAGACCACCATTGCTATGTTCAATGTTGTAGAGTGGGCCACCAGGTTGGGACAACTTGCCAATCTCACCGGTATTCATGTCGAAAAAACGGGCGGTGCGAGCTTTTTTAATAGCAATGTCAATGCTACCGAGCCAAGCGTCATCCATACGCATAAAAGCTTTGAGATTGCTACCGGCATCCACAACGCAGATATCCATCTTGGTATTTAACGCTTTGGCTTTTTCAATGGCAGCGGCAATAGCCGCTTGTGCTTGTTCCAAAGTAATGTCGTTCATATTCACATCTTGTCTCCTGAGTTGTCATAGAATGATAAAATCGGACTTAGCATTTACCTATAGTTTTTCATAAAAATAACAAAAGATGGTAGACATATAGCAGCAAATTCCTACCTATTATAACGAACGCCCAACAACCCCGTAGGGGTTTTCAGGCAAAAGTTTTTCTAGAAAAACTTTTGCCTGAAAAGGTGAAACCTGGGGTTTGTGAAATTATTTATCTGAACATCTATAGGGTGATAAAACGTAAACGACGTAAACGACGTAAACGAATGAATCATCAATAATACTTATGTCCTCTACTTATTGGTTTTCACGTCACCATTCACACTTCACCATTTTTACCCCCTAGTATTTTGTCAATTTTCTATTGACTGGTAAACAGGAGTCCAAGATTTATCTTGGAACTGTCCAAACTAAAGTTTGGACTCCCAGGTAACTCCCAAATAATAATATACCAGCGGGGATTCAATTTTTTCCCTAGGTTGCACCTAGGGCTATTCACATTCAACCCCTTCAGGGTTGATAAAAAAGTGATTTTGGTATGTTTTTTTTTGGAGTTACCCCAAGCTAGGGATATGTCATTATTTCAATTCCCGCAACCGTTGACTTGCCATTTTTGCAAATTCACCTTTCGGATCTATTTCCAATATCTTCCGCAGATATTTTATTTCTTCATCACGCTGGTTTTCCTTCAATGCTATTTTAGCAGCTTGCCAGTAAATACGAGCCTGTAGAGGCTTAGAAGAGTGATTGAAGGCGGACGACTGAAAAAGATCCTTTAACACCACCTTAGCCTTTTCAAAGTGTTTGAAAGATTTGGGAACCCCAGAAAAGGTAGAGACTGCCACCAGCCGGGTTTCCACGCTAATCGGCACCCCACGCATTTTTTCAAAGTCATGCACAGGTTTTAGCATCAGCAACGCTTTGCCAATAATGTCCAAACCTTTCTTGGGGTAACCGGTCTTATTCCAAGGCCAGAAAGCGTCCCGCCCCATCAGCGTGTAACAAGCACCCTGATAGGCTAAGAACAACGGATTATCACGATAAGTCATTGAAAGTATTCTGAATTGATTCAGTGCCACCCCTGTAACAGAGTCATCACCGGCAAGACTCCGTTCAAATACGGCCTGTGCGTTGATAAACAACCTTTCAGACGTTTTACCAGCTACGACAGCATTGCTGAATAAACCAATGGCAAATAAACCAATGATCATGAATAATTTAATTTTCATTTTAACCTCTCACAATTTATGACTTCGTTGTTAGTTTAACAACACTGATAATAATTTGCAAAGGACTCGTCAATTGATAAGCATGGATAAAATACCTGATTACTTGTTCATCGAATTTCAGTCAAACCTCATTGAACATTTTTACCGGCTGTATTGGTATACGCAACAGAGTGAGTCGGTTCAACAGTGACGGGGGCGACTTTAGTCATCAACGGTTCAAGCATTATCTCGTTCAGAGAACCGCAGACTCGTTCCAAAGCGATATCCACAAGACTAAATTCAACTTCAATTTGTGCTAATTGTGCTGAAGCATCCGTCAAATCGCCAGTTTGACCCTGTTTTTCCAAGTTGAAAGAAAGAGAAGCTAACTGGTGGGCTCCCAAATGAGCACTGCTTGATTTTAGAGAATGCGCTACTTGTGCTAAGGTATTCGCATCGCTTTGGGCAGTCGCTTCAGATAAATCGTTTATTAACTTTTTAGCATCAGCCCGATAGGTTTGTACCAAGTCGTGAATTATTTCAGGTTCCTCGCCGAGAAAATCCGTCAACGTGTTTTTAATCTCTTGCACCAGCCATGCTAAGTTTTCAGTTTCTTCTGTAATCGGTGGTGAATTAACCGGAATCACTTTTTTAGTTTCTTGAATGGTTGAATGCTTGATAAATGATAATTGATGACTAACCAGCGCATACTCAGACAAAACACGCTGTACTGTTTCCACAGCATCGCTCGTATTACCCGCACGTCCCTGTTGCTCAAGTTGCCCACACAATTCAGCAAGCGTGGTAGCCCCCAAACTGGCACTGTGTGATTTGAGACTCTGAGCGGCTTGTTCAAGTTTAGCGGGATTTTGTTCAGCTATCGCCGCTGGTAAATTTGTCGTTAGCTCTGCACTACTGCTAAGATAGATTTTAATCAACTCATTGACAATTTCAGGTTCATCTTCACCGGCTAATTCATATAAGGCAGTACGGAGTTGCACCAGCAACGCTTCAGACTCAATTGAGTTATAAGGTGCCGGTATCAGTTCGGTTTTCGGTGATGAGTTTTCAGTTTCTTGAACTTCTAAACTTATGGTGTTCTGATTCTCCAATGGTTGCTCATGACTCATTGATGATTGATGCTCAATAACTGATTTATGTTGAAAAGCACGTATCAAGGCATCCATTAACTCATTGGGGCGTACTGGCTTGGTGATATAACCGTCCATACCCGCCTCTAAACATTTATTCTTATAAACCGAAGTCGCATGTGCTGTCATAGCCATAATATAACAACTGTTCACCGGAAAATGACACTGACGAATGCGTTTAGTCGCTTCTATACCATCCATTTCTGGCATTTGCACATCCATTAAAATCACATCATAAGGTTGTCGCACCACCGCTTCCACCGCTTCCACTCCATTTTCAACAATATCCGTAGAATAACCTAGACGCTTCAAAAGAAGCACAGCAACCTTTTGATTAGTCAAATTATCTTCAGCTAATAATATCCGCAATGGATGTTCTTTAGCTAAATCTGTACTCATTTGCGTCTTGGTATCTTCCATGCGTTCACGTTTAACCCCGGCAGTTTCTATTGCCTTTTGCAAATGCTCTACTTTTTCTTCTAAATCCGAATGAATGTCAGCCAACTGAGCAGTACGCAATCTAACTTGTTCTTCCAGATGTGCTTGATCTTGAGCCCACTTCTCATCACGGTTTTGGATTTGCACCAACATCTTGTTAAAAGCATCAACCAGTGTACCCAGTTCATCATTGCCATACCGTTGAACGCGGATGCGGTAATCGCTTTTCTGAGTCACTGCGTCGGCGGTTTTCACCATAAGTAAAAGAGGCCGAAATATCATGGTATGCAGCTTGGCAGACAACAACCAGGCGAGCAGTAATGAGATCAATAAACCCACCCCTATTATGCCCGCATATTCTTTAACTAATTGATTGAACCCTTCTAAATCCGATTGAATATAGAGGGTGCCAATTCTTTGCTTGTTGCTGTGATCAAGAATTTCTTCAAACCACCCGACATGGTTTGAACTCAAGTGATAACCGGTATCTGGCATCGCCGGTAGCGAAAAAATATTTACGTCTTCGCGCCTATATTGTGCAAATACGTCACCATATTTATTATAAAGAACAGCGGCTGTTACATCTGATTGTGCATGGAAAGCCGTTAAAATTTGTTTGGCGGAATCCTTGTCATCTGTTGACAATGCGACGATTGTATTGATACCAACTATATGAGCCAGCACCCCAAAATGACGTGCCCTCGCCTCGCGCAATGATTTCACTTGATAAGTGGCAAAAAATGCTGAGACAACCAACAATGCGACTATGTTGGTTAACATTGTGATCAAAATCAGCTTACGCTTGATAGATAGTTCTGCAAAAGCTTTCATAGTATAAATTCTTCCTATTGGATTAACATTCAGATATTCGCTAATAGGGAATAAACAATTTTGAACGGTGAATGGCGAATGGGTAATATCAAGAGATAGCGATCCTAAATGCGAATGGGTAATATGAATATAATTACTTTACCAATATCTGCACCAATGGCGAATAGCGAAAAGTTTTTTTTCAAACAACTCAACTATAGTTTTTCAGATAAATAATTTCAGTTAGAAACCTTCAATGCGTTTTGGAAACGCTTTACGGTTTTGCCCTAAATATTTTTCTGAACGTCTATATAATAGTCAAGATGATATTGAAATACACTTATAATCTTAACTTGACAATGATCGAGGCAAAAGTTTGCTCCGCAAACTTTTGCCTCGATCACATTAGCAGGAGTACAAGGCGAACCTTGTACGAAAAAACTGCGCGGTTATTGAAATGTGTGTTAGGTAAAAATTTTTGCGCGCAAAAATTTTTACCTAACACATTGTCAAGTTAATAGTTAACATAAATTTTACCATTACATTATATTCCCTTTAGCCTCTTTTTTCGCTTGGCATTGATAAACAGAAAAGCCCAAATCCTAACACGAATTTCGCCAATTTCGCGGCTTACTCAACCGAATATTTTGAAAAAAACACAGCGTACTTTGCTCCAATGATTTTCTGAACTACGCAAAAACTTTTGCACAGTTCCGTGTTTGATAAAGTCACTTATAAACTATACTGGAAGTACAACTTCTTTACGGATTTTACGGATTTATTTTTTAAGGCGGATGTCGCTCAATGTCAATATAAAGGCTAAGCCATTGGAAATAAATGGCTCATCTATTTTTGCTTATCAGGTAACTCCCAAAAAATAATATACCCAAGAGGGCAACCACAAGGGATTGCCCCTACGTGTTAATGTTGTAGGGGCAATCCTTTCTCGGAATCCGTTTTTGCGCGCAAAAACTTTTGCCTCGAATATGGTTGCCCAATTCTGTACGTGGGTATTTTAATTTTTTGGAGTTACCTCATGGTGTTGCCCAACTACCATTCAGCTATGTCGAAATCAATGAGTGGGCAACAAAAACACGCAGCCCACCCTACAAAAAAACTTGACATCAAATGGAGTCACACTCACTTTTGATTAAATCATAAGCCTTTTTTCCCTCTTTATAATAAAGAGAGACTTACTTTGACAGCTTGGGAATTTGTATTGGTAACGGGTAATAGGTAATAGATAATAGGTAATTAATGCCCTTGGGGAATAATGACTGTTCATGCCCACCACCTAGACATTCAATTAGCGATTACCTTTGAGAACCAATCTCCAATTTTCAAAACCCATTTTTCAAAGAAAAACGCGGTTTCCGAGAAACCATTACCCAATCTACGCAAAAGTTGGTAGTCCTGTACATTTCGTTATTTTACGGATGCTATACCTCGATGGGATAGTATCCGTTTGAACATCCCATTACCCTTTTTTGCTTTATTTGATTTGTGTTACATGGGGTTTCATTGCCAATCCCTGTATGCAAGTGGAGGAATATTTGTGTGTTAGAAATTCTAGTTTTATATTATAGCCGATATCGTCATGTCGCGCTTATGGCACAAAAAATTGCGCGTGGTATTGAGGAAGTGCCCGATTGTCAAGCACGGATACGCACAGTGCCACCCGTGTCTACAATATGTGAGGCCACTGCCCCTGAGATTCCAGAGGCAGGCCCGCCTTATGTGTCCTTAGAAAATTTACAAATTTGCGCTGGCTTAGCATTAGGCAGTCCAACGCATTTTGGTAATATGGCAGCCCCCTTAAAGTATTTTCTTGATCAAACCAGTGGTTTGTGGCTTTCTGGGGCCCTTGTGGGCAAACCCGCTGCCGTTTTTACCTCCACATCAAGTTTACATGGAGGACAAGAAAGCACATTATTATCTATGATGTTGCCCTTATTGCATCATGGTATGTTGATATTGGGTTTACCGTACACAGAAACGGATTTGCTCACCACACGCACTGGGCACTCATTTGGCAGGCACGGATAATAAAAATCCGTTGTCTGAAGAAGAGCAACGATTATGCCGTGCTTTGGGTAAACGTCTCGCATTGGTTGCACAGCGCATTTCCAACTAAAGCGGGCGATGCGGCTATAGTTTTTCAGTTCGACGCAAACGTTTTTGCGCGCAAAAACTATCGCTACGAAATCAGTTCCAGGCTAAAGTTTTGTGCAAAAAAATTGCCTGGAAATCAAAATATTGAGATTTGGTAACTACTCAGCCCCAACGGGGCGAATTATTATAGCCTGGGGCAACGCCCCAGGTGCAGGTGTTTATGATGTGAAAGCCCTGAAAGGGCGCATTAAAATTGGTTCCCAGGGCGCAGCCCTGGGCTTTAATAAAGCGCCCTTTCAGGGCTGAGTAGTTACGAGATTTGTTATTTTCAATACCAACCGTTTATTCTTCCAAAAATAGCACCAGAACGAAAAACCCTAATTGTAACGGATTTTGGGGAAAGTCTTGGTAACGGGTAATGGGTAATAGGTAATGGTAACTGGTGAAAATAATGCGCCGACTCCATCCTCTTAAAATTCAAATACTTATCAAGGCATTAAAGCCACAACATGAAGGCTTCCCTAAAATCCATTATAACCAGCCTTTATCAAAGGGGGAAACTGCATCTTAATCAATAAATCGCAAATGTCCAAACCCACGCGCTTGGTTTTAGGTTTCGGCTCGACACGATGCTACCTGTCGCCTAATCGTCGCATGAGGAGGGCGTACTTTGCATCGCGCATAAACTTCTGGTGCCAGACGAGGAATACCCGGTAGATGATTAATTCTTGGTAAATAGGTAACTACTCAGCACCGAAGTGTGCGAATTATTATAGCCTGGGGCAACGCCCCAGGTGTAGGCGTTTATGATGTGAAAGCCCTGAAAGGGCGCATTAAAATGGGTGGAGAGGGCGCTGCCCTGGGCTTTAATAAAGCGCCCTTTCAGGGCTGAGTAGTTACGGTAAAAGTTTGGTTACGTCTTGAATATCAAGATGAGTATAACTTAATACCAAAACAAACCTATCAGCTTACGGAAGTTTAGAGGCATACGTACCAACAATTCATGCGAATTAAGAGTTAAAACTTCTGCTTCTAATAAAAACAAGACGTTAAAAAATCAATGGGTAGAGACGCGCCATCAGGTTAATTTTAATCGTGTGATTTTTCAATGATTTGTTCAACCCTTAATTCGCATAATTCTTCTTACACTATCTGTTTGTGGCGTAAAAACTTCTACCACTTTACCGCCATAGCCACTTTTTCAGTTGACCACCCACAAAAAAAAGTTTTTTGACTTTTTTTAACCGGGCGGGGGAGTATGTTTCTGAAACCTTAGAAGCTTCTTGAAAATGGTTCTGATTGTCGAATGGATTAACTTGGTTTTTTAAATCGTCCACTTGAAGGCTCAAAAAAAAACCTCCAAGGTTTTGAAAACCTTGGAGGTTTATTTCAAGTGAGTAGGGTGGGCCCTATATTTGAAGAAAACGTCGCCCACACTACGTTGGTTGAGTTACGGAATCACGCGCATCGGAACGTAGATGTAGTTTTCGCTGCCCTGTTCATATTCCCAACGTTTTTGAACGCCTTGCTGAGAAGGACATTTTTCTGTCTCCAGAGGTATGGTTCTGCTTTTTAAAATGAGCCCCATGCAATGGGATTTGTTGAGCAGAAGCCTTGCCTCACTACGAATGGTATTGGGATCCATTTCCACAATCTCTTTCAGAGGGCGGTTGAGTAACCCTTTGGAACTGGTTTCTATCGCCGTCTGCATTCCCATTATGGCCGCAATGCTGTTCTTTGCTTGTTCTTTCAACCAGTCTCTAATAAAAGTCAGCAACGCCAGTGCTTCCATTTTGGCGAGCGCGTCTAAGGTTGCCCTATCGCCAATCGTGGCTAATATCGCATAAAGCAGAGTTGCTGCAATTTGCTCCCGCCGATTACTTGATCCGACTTTTCCCCTCAGTTCACCCAACTTACCACTATTGAGTGCAGTCGATTGAAAAGATTTCTCGATCTGACTCCCGATGCCATAAACATTATCACGTAGGGTTCTCAGTTCCTTTTCTTCCAGTACGACGACTTCCTGTACCGATGGAAAGCGACGGCCTTGATCTTTCAGTGGAATATAGCCCTCGACAAACGCAACACCAACAATGGCAGAAAGTTCTTTGAGACTGGTGCCAGCATCTTTGAGTGCTGCCTGAATGGCCGCATCCTGTAATTTCATGGTGACAGGAATATTGGTACTTGATTGACGTTGACCTCCTTGCTGCTTCTTGGTTTGGTGTTCTTGTATGAGTAGGTTACCAAAGCGTTTAGCTCTCTGTTCTATCTCCTTTTGAAGTTCATTGAGAACCTGCTTCATTTCGGTCCTAAACCGTTGGGTTTGATTAGGCATTTTTTCAAAGTTGGGTAGATGTCTTAAACGCTTTCCAACAATGAAGTCATCAACGTTGCTTCTAAAGGCAGCAACATTAGATTCTGTATACACGCCCCAAATTTTGGTCCACTCCACCGCAGGTATCTGGTTGGGATTATAACCCATTTTGATGAGTGCTTCTCTCGGTAGCGGCAAGGCACGCCTGACATCAGCTTCGGTCCTATCCCCTACATCGCCGGGTTCGTCCATCATAAGCAGAATAAACCGCTGGGAAAAACCACCGTCTTCCCAATAACCAGAATTGGTTGGAACAACTCGGGTCAGGGTATCAAATAGGGTTTCATACCCGCCTATGAGACTGATACTATTAATGCCATTAACCACCTGAGTGAGTCCAGTGGGCAGTTTGACTCTCTTAAAGATAGGATAGTCTCGTTTGGCTTCAAAAAGCACCAAGCTCAAATTGATTTTCAAGCCAATCACAAACTGTTCATCTTGACCAAAAAATTTGAGGGCGGTTGTTTTCCCAGCGTTAATCCCTGCCAAATCTCTGGAAAAATCAATCAGCCAAGTTTTCAGAGCATTCAGTTCATTAGACATACTCCCTGAACGGTCGAAAACCACCACGATATCAACCGTCCGAAGACGATCTAACGTGGCCTGTAGTTGTCCAGCAAGTAGCGTGATGTCACTGGGTTTAAGCGTGTCACCCACACTGCCCCAAGTCGAGACGTGATACCAGTCCTTGGCCTCCTCATTGAAGTCGTGAATGTAAAAACGAGGATACTCTGGCTCGAGGCCTACCGGTTCAATCCAAGCGGTGGTGCCGGAGGTTTTTTGGCCCCTTTTATAATCATCCCAAACCTCCAAGGCTTCCTTGGATAAGACCTTACTATTGGCTTGCGGTGCCTCATAGAGGATGACCGGTTGGTTTTTATTGACCCGTTCATCCACCGAGCCCTTGATCGTATTGAGTTCCAAGCCAATATTCGTCGCCAAGACTTGGTTAGCCTTGGCCGGTACCCAACCGAGTAGCACATCTGGCGAGACGGTAGTATCTTTTCTGGGATTGGGCAACAACCGGCTTTGGCTACCAACAAGATACCACAGTTGTGCCCCTACCAAGTCGATAGCGTAGACATGTCGCCAACGATAGGCTAACCCCTTAAGACCCACCTCTTTTTAGGCCGCTTGGTTGGGATCTGGGGCGGTTAGGGGATTTTGCTTGTAATATTCTGGCTTTTGCAGCGCACGTAGCCATAAAGTACTGTCGGATTTAACCCCCGCTTCTTTGGTTAATTGCGGAAATTGTTTGGCCGCCTCCCCTACCCTGATAGGATGTAAACCTTCAATCAGGTATTTGGTCTCAACCCAACCACTGATTTCAGTCCAACATTGACCATTATATTTCCCCAACTGAACGCGCTTGTCTTGTTTGCTCAACGCAAAAAATAATTCCCCCATTGGGTAGCGCTTGTTGTTGGTAGAAACATTAGCACGATTGAGAAAGTAATGGGCAAAATCTCCAGTGCTGTCCTTTATCGGGGCACCTTTACCTTCAGACACACATTGGCCATAAGCCCCATTGATGGCAACCCCCATCATAATGGAGCCCGAGATGGCTGTTTTTAAGGAAGATAACATATTAAAACTCCTCTTTAAGTTGAGAAAGAAAGTTATTTCGGGAAATCTTCCGTCATTCCCGAAACAACGGGTAAAAACTTTCAATAACTCGCGCCAACCCCGAAGGGGTTGAATGTGAATAGCCACAGGTGGAACCTGTGGAAATCATTTTCATTTTCTTATAATCATTTTCTTATAAATCCTTTTTTATAAGTAATCCTTGTAGTTATTAGATGGTTTAAAGCTGACTTTGTAGTTGTTTCACCGGATCAACTCGGCCCGCATAAAGGGCTGGGAATATTCCACCGATAAAGGAGGCCAATAAGACGGTGATGACTGTGGTGATCACATTGACCATATTGGTGGCGACCTGCACTTGAACAATTTGAGTGGGATCAATTTTCTCACTCTCTGGAATCAAGTCCTTGATAATGTCATTTACCCATGGTTCAAAGAGTTGAACCAGTGGCATGGCGACAAGAATACCAATGACTAGCCCAACAATCACTAAGACCATGATTTGGCTGAGATAAAGCTTGATAATCATGAACGGGTTAAGTCCGCAAGCCCGCAATAGACCAATATCTCGGTTTTTTCTGTAGATATAGCCGAGCCCAAATAGTAGCATCGTAAAAATACACAGGGCCGCTAGGATAAAAATCGCAGTATCCACAAAGGTATCAACGATGGGGCGGATATGATTCAGGGCCTTGCTGAGGGTATAGTCCAATGGATACGGGGCCAGTTCGGCACCCATGCTCGACTCATTCACGCGGTGCATCACCGCTTCTCGTTCTCTAGCGTCTTTAAAGTCGTCAATCCAAAGCAAAGCGCGACTGTACGGAATATCAACATCCACCGTTTGCGGATCAGCCGGTAGTTCAAAGTAATCGTTAATGATCCCATTTTTGGGTTGGCTTTGCGGATATTCACCTGCAAGATGGAACTGCTTGATTCCTTGAGCATTGGTTACCAATTCGGTTGTTAACGGCAGTAATGGTTTACCCGTGTTGTCATGGAATTGCAGAATATAGCTCGGATGCCATTGCCGTTGTTTCAGATAATAAAAAGCACGAGCGACATCAAAGCTAAACCAAATATCCGGATAGGCGCCATCTTTGAGATCGATAATCCCAGTGACGGGGATATCCAAAATACCGATATCGATATTGATGCCTTCTGGAGCGATGTTTTTGACAAAGTGAATCGGTACCGTTAACGCCTTTTCGCCTTTGATGATGGCTTCGATGGTTTGTTGATCATAGCCTAAGCCATCTCTGCCTAAAAAACGGCTATTCACGATCACTTCAAAGTCCCAAGTCTTTGGTTTATCTTCAAATGGTCGGTCTTTTCCGAAATAAGTCATGCCATACTTGGGATCGAGCATTGCATCTCCATAAGGCACCGCTAAGCTGGAAACTATCAGCAGAGCTTCGCTTTTATCCTGTCGCCAGATATTAAAATCCTGCGCCATGCCTTCCACAATCAACGATACCGCTGCAATATTACCCGTCACTTCGTCGGTACTGGCTGATTGGTTTTGTAACGGGAGCTGTTTTAGAAAAGCCACCTGTTCAGCAGTGAGTAACCCTTCATACCGGGGACGTACATCAATCACTCCAAGAACGGGACGCGCTTTTTCTAGCGAGCGATCCACCATATTATTGACACTATAAGCAATAGACAGCATGATTTGTAAAGTGGCTGCCGCAAAAAGTATTGCAAAAACCCCCATCAATACTTCACCGCGGCCCCGACGATGTAATAAATCTCGGCGTATATAACCAAAAAACGTAACTGCCCTCATTGTTTTTTATCCTTGATAAGCTTTAATATATCTTGACAGTGAGGTTGATGTTCTTTGTATTCCCCTTTGTCCCTTGACAGGAGAAGGGATAAGTGGCCTTGATCCAAGTAGTAGATTTTGTCGGTATAGTTTAGGGCAAGGCACGGATCATGCGTGACTAAAACCAACGCGGTTTTTTGCGCCTGACGTAATTCCTCCAGCTTGTTCATGATGTTCTGGGCATTGTCGCCATCTAGGTTACCGGTGGGTTCGTCCGCGAACACAATCGCCGGCTCATGAATCATGGCCCGCCCAATCGCAACACGCTGGCGTTGTCCACCGGATAACTCATCCGCCGTTTTAGTCCGTAGCTCTTCTAACTCTAAACCCTTCACCGTTTTATCAATCCGTTGATGAATGTCCGATTGCGGACGGCCTTCAAGATGGAGCGGTAAGCCTACGTTATAATCCACATTGAAATTGCTGAGCATAAAGGGCGTTTGAAAGATAAAGCCCAAATAGCCTCGCAAACTGTCTAAGCTCATTCCCTGTAGATTGCCATTGTCTAGGGTATAGTGCTGTAATTGATTCTGTTGGCGAATGCCATAAGTGATTTTGCCCTGTCCTTTATCCAAAAGTGCGAACAAATTCAATAACGTGCTTTTCCCGGAGCCTGAGCGTCCTAGTATCGCAATCCGCTCACCCTCAGTCACAGTGAGGTTTATCCCATTAAGCACTTCATTGGGTTTATCGTTGCGAGGGTAATACGTTTTACTGAGTTGTTGGATTTCAAGTACGGTTTCCAAAGTAATAACCTCCTATTAAGCGACACGTTGCACTGGTGTCAAGGTCCTATTGACGGGTACAGGAGTCCAAGATTTATCTTGGAACCGGCCAAACTAAAGTTTGGACTCCTCATCTTACCCGTCAAAACCAAGTTGACAGAGTACTAGGCACAATGTCAAAAAGCGAAAACAGCTTTCACAAACTGTTCCACCCAATTATCATCATACATCGATATCACAGTATGGTTCCCAGTATCGGACGGCAACCGAGGTAACGAAAGCAGTGAATCACTATTCGGAGACAGAAATTCACTGGTTAGGATAAGCAAACGACGTTTACCATTACCACGAGGTAACCCGATATTATTGAGTCGCGCCATTTCTTGCTCAGAAATGCTATCACTTAAGATAACCAACAAATGATCGCTATTCACCCGCCATTGTTTGGTGATATGATTAATAATCCGTTGGACTTGATTATTGAATTCGCGGTTACGTGGGCGAATCTCGTTGTTAAGAACAACATTGCTAATGTCAACCACATTCACCATATCGTTACGTTTCTTGATATCGGGCGCATTTCTTAAACGTGCCGGTGAAGTCGTTGTCTTCCATAACCATTTGTTTTGATAATCGTTTTCATCATCATAGAGGTAATGCAACACGACCGACGGATTGCGTTGTTGATTATTGGTTTGCTGATTAATCTCCGCACGCAACGACTGTTGTGTAGTCGGCTTATTCCAAGTTCTCATCCAACCAGCCCGCAGTTCTGGTTCGCTGGTTTTGGGTAGATTTAGGCCGGGCAACTTAATAGAGAATTTATGGCGCATGGGTTGCTGCTGAAAGTCATAGTTGTCCGCAAACACAGCGACAATATCAATTTGTGCCCCAGAGCCAACCAACGCATTTCTGGTGACGGAAGCGGAAGGCACTTGACAGCGATTTTGGCTCTGCTTTTGGCAAATCGCTCCGGAACGTATTGGCAGGGGTAACTGTTGTCCATTGTCCTTGCAACCATAATCTTGATGGAGATAGTAATCGTAACGACCTCTGACGGCATCCAATTGCCAAATGGTACTGTTCAAAAGCGGCCTTTTTGCTTCACTTGGCTTGATGGGAGAAAACCAAATAGGTTGCTGGTTGGCAGTGATGGCCGAAAGGGGGACATCTTGTGACATTCGCTCGCCTGAGAAGGGATTACTCAGATGAGCCACCTGAGTATCTCCACCTTTTTGAGTCTTACTACCTACCACAATGACTTGATTATGGATTGGAAACAGCCGCTGCCACGCACCACAGAAAAAGTCCTGCAATGATTGGCCTTTAAGCCGAACCGAGGCGTACCCCAACGTTCCCCAATAAAACGGGTTGTCACCAGATAACCTTCCAATTGTTTTAAAGGCATCGTCACTGGTTTGCCCTGACAAATGAGTTTGGCATGGTTTTGGGCCGTTGTTGAGTCCAGACGACAAGTTTTATTACACAAAGAAGTATCTGATTGGCTACCATCACACAGAAACTTGAGCGTTTCTGGTGTCCACGGATTATCACTGTTTTTAAAAGTCTCTACCAGACGTTCTTTGGGATTGGGAACGTCTACCTCAACAACAGCATAACCCTCTAAGTCTGGGACCGGTTTAGCCGTGTAAAGATACTTCTGTTGTACCTTCGATAACTTAACGGGAATAGGCTCATTTCGGTAAAAGATCGAAACAGCATCCGCAGGGGGTTCCAGCGTTAAGTGCCCATTTGTAGGCTCAGGTAAATCGCGAGCATTGATCAGCATCCAGTTATCTTGTCCTTGATGCGTTTGACTTAAAGTGATCTGGCTGCCTTTCAGATGCCACCCTTCTAGTGAAGATTGGCTTTGCGCTCTGTTCTTAAAACGTAAGCCCAAAGACAATTCCTTGTTTTGAGCCTCTAAGCGTACCTCACCATTCACAAACTCAGGCACAATTCGACTTTGGGGCAAACGGGGACATTGCAACGTTACCTTATCCGTCGCAAACCACTTTGAGACGGTTTTTTTAATTGAGCGACAGTCTTTTTTATACCTGTACTCATACCCAGAAGGCAACTCTAACTTTGCCTTAACCTTCTGCTCGTATTTGGGCGTTAACTTGATGGAATAACCGCTCACTTCATTTCCAGTCACCTCGCTGTTAAAAAGCGAGAAGATGCCGGATAATTCCACGTTATCTTTATCAATATTGAGGTGAGTGCCCAAAGTGTACCTGCCCGGTAACGTTAAGGTGTCGGACACAGTATCGACGGTATCGCTTAAACCGGTTCCCCGTTCAACCGCAAACTTGGCATTGTCACCACCTCTTTGATAAAACAATCCCAGTGTGTGATAAGGCCGACGCGCTTGGTTTTTTTCTGGTGTTTTTAACCAATCATTGATGGATTGATGGCTCACACTTGGTGGCCAGTTAACGCGAATCCGAATGGGTGAAGAGTGTCCGGCTTGGTTAAGTTGATTCGCACCGTAGGCCGCTAAGACTTTTCCATAGGCTCCGTTAATGACCCATAAAGCATTAGGGTATTGTCGAGCCAGGTAGTTCACCACTGGCTGTGCAATTTTCGTGGGTAGATTAGAAAATTTCTTGTCCCGTGCATACTTGTCCGGTGCATAAAAAGTGACCGACGAAACCGATTGATTTTTCACTTCATCTCGCTTTGAAAAATCAACAAATTGAACGGATTTTTCCTGATTATACAAAGGGTCTTTCTTGAAAAATTTAACCCACTCTGGATAGCTAGAATCCAATAACCCAGACAAAGCAGAAAGTTGTTCGAGGTTTTTTTGAAAATCGGGGTGGAGTTTTTGCAGTGCCTCAATTTCATAGGACAAGCAGATTTCGTCACTTCCAGAGTACGTTGCCATCTTCAAGCAAGAAGAGCGATTATCAAGCAGATATTGGACAGGAATTTTCTGACAAGTGTTCGCGTAAATTTTTCCAAAGAGTTTGCGTTGTTGGGGGCAACGAACCCACTTTATTTGATCGGTGAATGTGTGTTTGAAGCCCTCCCAATAATTAAATTCGGCCTCCAAAACCATAAGATAAACATAGCCACTGTCTGCAAACTCTGACACCTTCACATTCAAAGGGATTGTATTGCCTTTTTTTGCCGATACCCATACATTTTTACAATCTCCAATATCATTAAAACACTTAAACTCATAAGTGCTCTTTTCAGGGCTGTAGACATAAAAAAGATACTCAGAATCTGGGTTGGCAAAAGATTCATCTGCTTTGTTTATCCGAAAATTCGTGAATGTAATCGCATACTTACTTTGAAAAGAGGGCAGTTCATCCCCGCTTTGATAATTTCTGTGGGTGGTGCCATGGTTGCTATAAGGCGTTGTCGTATCCTGCCGTTCAGCATTACAACTGGCACCAAACAACGCAGTACTCACTGCCAATGCCATAGTCTAAAATCGCTTGACACTCATTAGATTATTCATTCTCCTATAAGTGATTAATGAAACGATAATAATAAAATAACAAGATTATGAAAAAAAATGTTTTAAATAACAATAGGTTGTGCTTATTAAAAGCATAAACATCAAAGGGTTACATGGATTCCCGTTTTCACGAGAATGACAAAGACTTCATTCCATCAAAATGATCATATACTGGAAGTACAGCTTCTTTACGGATTTTACGGATTGATTTTTTTAGGCGGATGTGGCTCAACACCCAATTTCATTTTCACCTTTTTCAACGGAGCTAAGTATAAAAATCATCAAAATGACTGTTCAAATTATTTGAGTACCATTTTATTACCCAGTGTCTGGTACCCTGTGAAATTATGGGAACCCATTATGATTACTTGGATTGCGCGTGTCCTTGATCTAGGTCATTTTTCCCGGTCTTTGGCGTGATTTGGTAGGCACGGTTTACAAAAAATGTTCTAAATAACAATAGGTTGTGCTGGATTTTAATTTCGCAATGCCACATTACCCAAGCCACGCACACTAGCTACATGAGTTGCCCGCACCATTTTTTATTTTACCACCAAGCAAGAAGATAAACTGCTCGCGTTTTGAAGCGAATAATAATTGCTCACACCCTATTGATGCCAGTTCCAAAATGGTGTATTGAGCCGGTTTTTTGTGCTCAAATTTGTTACATTAAGCTGAGCTTGTGCAAAAAATTAGTCCTTAATAATTAATAAGTTATCTAACCTTTAGACCCGTTTTTTGGAAATTGGGGACAATCAAGTAATGAGCAGCCGATTGATGTAGTTAGGCGGTTGCGGCTAAATAAAATACCCACACTTCAATAAAACAATTTTTTCAAAAAAATTGGGGTAGTCCTAAATATGTAGTGATGTTACGGATGCTATCCTGAGACGGGATAGTATCCGTTTGGACATCATCACGACTGGAACAGGACTACCAAAATTGGTTTATCTACGGGTATATTATTTTCCCGCTATCGCCTTAGTCATCGCCAATTCCCTAATTTCTAATTATCTAACTGATGTTACGCACATTGCTTCGACTTGTCACAGTTTGTGCAATAAAGCGGAAAGTTCCATATCATGATGATGTTTGGTGAAAGGGCAACCGCAAAGGAATTGCTCCTACAATATGTAACGATATATAGGGGAAATCCTTTATGGTTGCCCCTGTGAACTCATTTTGAAGCGTTGTGCATTATAAGAGTTTTTAAATGAAATGCGAAGGCCATCATTTGCTATTCGCGATTTGAGGTTGTTCATGGCCGTTAAAAGGGGCAACCGCGAGGGATTGCCCTCTAATAACTCGCTAAATGTATGGAAATAATTTATGGTTGCCCCTCTGGACTCATTTTGAAGCGTAGTGCGTAACATCAGTCAAAAAATTAAAAATAAAAATGATTGTCCTGTACAAAGATTTCAATCACCACGCCCTCTCGTACAAGGTTCGCCTTGTACTCCTCTCCATATGACTTTTCCAAAGAATGCGCTGTCAATCGTAATCGTGTGAATGAATTTTGAATAATCGCATAACGTTGCTATATGCAGGACAAAATTATAACAGATTGATTTTAAAGTACTTCGTGATGCTATCGCTTTTTTTGCGATAGTATCACTTTTGCGGTTATCCTTCTCTATGTGCCAAAATCCTTCATTGATACAATAACCAATGCTATTGTTTTAGTGATACTATCGCAAAAAAAAAAGCGATAGCATCACGATTTATCACAAATTTACATTTTTGGTCCTGTACAAAGATAACGTTGTTCAAATTCGGCCAGCCAACGTTTGGAGTCAGCAATTAACAAAGCTTGTTGGTTGAGTAATTCTACCTTGACAATGATCGAGGCAAAAGTTTGCGGAGCAAACTTTTGCCTCGATCACATTATCATTCGTTTCAGGCGAACCTGGTACGAAAAAACTTGGTTCTGATTCTGTCAATGGACGATTTTCCCGAATTTTCAGCAATCAAAATAGTCAGCGGTGCTAAATCCAGTGTGCTGTTGCGAAATGCTTTAAAGTTTTCTACGGAAAAACGTTTTAAACGTGGTTTTTCAAGCGGCGTTGTCTCATTCATTGAACGTTTTCTGGTTTTTGAGAAATCAATTTCAAAGGGGCAACCATAAAGGATTGCCCCTACAAATTATTATATACCGTTCTAGAACAAATGAAGAAACACTTCTTTTGTTCCGGCCGGTTTTTTATTGCAACGCTTCAATCGCGTATTTTCCCCACTCGGTGGTATGCAGCAGTCTACCAAATTGGGCTGTCACATTTTTTGGCCCTAAGACAATCAGAGGAACCGGCGTACTGGTATGGGTGCCGGTTGCCCAAACCACATTTTGGTATTTGCCCACCGCCCGGCCTAACAGATCGCGATGCACTTCACTGCCATAAACGTAAAATTCCTTAAAGTCATGGACTTTAGGAAACATTTCGGTGCCCAAATACGAATGTCCGGGAACACGGTATTCGTTTTCTTCCTCTTCCAAGATAGCGGCAGCTTCGGTTGTGGTGATAGGAAACACTGTGTACTTATTCACCAGCTCTGCCAATTTCTCTGGTGTTTTCTGTGACAAACCATCAAATTCGCTCATAATATCGGGATAACTGAGCTGTTGTTGGTATAGCTTGTCCAAAATATCGTAACCGCCAAAGTTGAAATTGGGCTTAAATTTCTCGTCCTTGAAAAGTTGCCCTGGTAAATCTGTTGGCTTGGGGAGTTCTCTGCGAGAATAAGAAAACCCGAAACCGCCGGTTTCATGATCCGCGGAAATGATAAGGAGGGTGTCATTACGATCTTTCACCCATTCAGAGACAGCTTCGAGGGTGTCATCAAATCTCAGCATTTCGTGTAACAGGGTACCGACATCATTATCGTGCCCTGCCCAATCGATCTGTCCAGCCTCTACCAGAAGAAAAAATCCTTGGTCGTTTTTGGAAAGCACGTCCAACGCTTTGATCGTCATTTCCCTCAAAGTGGGAACCGTGCGCTTGGGATCGTTTTTGGTCAACGTTTCTTGAATACCATTTGGCATTCCAGAATAGCTGAAAAGGCCGAGTATTTTTGGGCCTTTTGCTTGTTCCAACTGAGCCTTAGTAAAGGCGAGTGCGTAATGCTTCTGTTCCGCTTCATCCAACAAGTTGCGATTGTCTTTGCGCTTGGACTTGATTTCGAGGCTACCACCGGTGCGCGTTTTGAGTTGTTGATGAATGGCCGAGTTTTTGTCACTAGCAGCCTTAGGAATAAAGTATCTCAATCCGCCTGACAGCATGACATCCACCTCATTGTTTAAAAGGTCAACGGCAATGGCATTTTCCTTGCCACGATGGGTTTGATGGGCTGCAAAGGCGGCCGGCGTGGCATGGGTAATGCGTGTGTCAGAGACTAACCCTGTGGATTTCCCCTTCTTCTTAGCGATTTCGAGAATGGTTCCGACGGAATCACCAAATTGATCGCAACCAATCATTTCCGAGCCGGCACTTTTTCCGGTAGCGAATTGGGTAGCACTTGCCGCAGAATCGGTCACTAAGACATTGGCAGCTTCGTGATAGGCAATTCCAATGGTTCCTTCAGCGATGGCTTCCTCTATCGCCGTTTTGCCATCTTTGTCTTTGTAAATGGAGTTTGGGGCATACTTGGCGTAAGAATTAAGCAACCCCACTTGTTGGAACCCCATGCCATCACCGATCACAAAGATGACATTTTTGATGGTTGCTGCATCAGTGCGGGGATAAAACACGGCGACTCCCACGGCGACACTGATGACAGCACCAAGCCCAGCCCACTTCATAAAACGCATAACATTCTCTCCTGCTTGAAAAATAATAACGAGCACAAACCGTTCCTATAGATGTTCAGATAAATAACTTCACGGATAGCATCCCTTCGAGGGATGCTATCCGTTATGGCTTGTGAAATGGGGCCAAAACTTTCGTTTTGGCCATTTTTTCTGAAAGACTATGGAACGACAAACGCAAACATATAAGTACTGAAGCACAAATAAACAGATCTTTTAGCGCAAGCCCCATTTCAAAATACACGAAAATTTATGCTTCAGTACTTATACAAATTTTATGCAACATTCATTTTTTATGTGAGTTTGGTGGTTATTCAAGCCCAGTAATTTGAAAAACGGGGTTTGCAAATAACCATTTTTATGAAAGTTATATAAGAAAGGAAGTTTCACAATAGACTTATCCATTAATAAGCTAAATCGTTTATTTTATTAATTATTAATATAGTTCGTTCCTTTGAAAAGGGTGAAAATTAAATAAGAAGTTATGGTTCATTTCAATAAGCTTTGGAGAAGACATTGAGCCACATCATTCAAAAAATCAATCCGTCAAATCCGTAAAGAAGTTGTACTTCCAGTTTTTTTCAATGGTTTATGTTGTTCTAGGAACAAGTCTAATGACGACAGGAATTGCAGAGAGAGAAAAGGCAATAACGATAAGGATGAGTAGTTATAAGGAGGAATTTGGATTTGTTGGAGTGATACTATCGCAAAAAACAGCGATAGCATCACAACTGGCTCTTAAGAGTGATACTATCGCAAAAAACAGCGATAGCATCACAACAGGTTCACATTTTTTGTCTTGTACATAGACTAATGGTACGCACGATAGAATCTTGCTTCAAAAACTTGGGTGCTGGAGTCCAAGCCCAAACTATTGGGCTCCTGTATAACTTAAGTGTTTCCGGATGAAGATTATTTATCTTGAGCAATCAGACGAGAAACAATCCAGTCTAATATCCATCTATTGTTTTTGTCTGGTTTGGCAAAACTCAGCAAGTCGGCCCACTCAATCACTTTCTCAACGGAATCATAAGGTTTTTCTGATAGATGAGAAAGTTCTTCAATACTGATGGGTTCATATTCTTGATTGGTAGCACCATAATTGTAGCTACTCATCACAGTAAACACTTCTGCCGCTTCGGTGACTAAATCTAATTGTTGTAACCATTTTTTTGCAGAATGATTTAATTCTGTTTTTAAGTCTTCAAGATGTTTTTCCCACAGGTGAGGGCTGTGCTTACTTCTTGAACCAATTTCATGTAGCAAATTGCCCCAATAGCCGGTGATTCGACCAAATTTTTTATGTTGGTTGGGGGCATCAAGCCCAAAACCCGCATCATTCATCCATCCGCGCACAGCAGCTTCTCGCCAAGGCTGAAGTGAATACCGAATCACATTGTTGAGTGCGCGCCGCGTTGTCGTATCAGCATTCACCCACAACCAAGCCTTTTTACACCCACCCAGAAAGAGAATACGGCAATTCATTTTTAAACCCTGCTTGCGCTGAACCTGTTCGTTTGCCTCTAACACCCACTGTTCATTCCATGGCACTGATGATGAAATGGAAATCAGCTTAGAATGGATATTTTCATTGTGTGGTAACGCGTTTTGCAATTGTTTCTGAAAGTCGCTTAGACTCATCGCACTCTCTAACACTTCATACGCCCATAAACCTGAATGGCAAGCACTGTTAAGAAAGGGCTCAACATCAGATAAGTCGGCGATAGGTGCGCCAAATAACACAGCAACCCCGTTTTGAGGTGCGAGTAACTCTGACTCTTGTTGCCCTGTCAGAGGACTGCGTAACCAAATATCCTTTGGCAAAGCACGTCTAAAGGAGCCCGCTTTATACACTAAAGGGGGGTGTTTTTCTACCACATCCAGCAACGCTTCTTCTATTTCATGTTGAGTGCCTAAGAGATTAATCACATTGGGACTTCGTAACTCATAAAAAGCACCGACTTTTCTTAAGACACCTAAACCAATCATTTCATCCAAAACGGTGCGAAAAGCTTCATAGCTCTTGTCTTTAAAGCCTTTTTCCCATAATGAGAGAGCTTCTTTTCTGACCCACGCCACTTCAAAACCTTCCGTGAACAGCCCACGTTGTCGTCTTTCCACACTTTCCAACGCAATCAATAACGCGATAACACGGTAACGTGGGTCCAGTGCTAGTGTGAGTTCAAAATGCGCAATCATGGCTTGGCGTAATTCTTGGCGTTGGTAAGTCTCCTCAATATGATGCGCTTGAATGATATAAGGCGGACTTTCTTTAGCCTCAAAAGAGACATTATTTTGAACAGTCAACTGTTCCAACAGATGCCAACAGAATAACTGAATTAAGCTAGGGTAATAATTGGTCAAACCCAAAATACGATTAGGCAAATCAGGGGAAACAAAGCGATAACCTAACATGAAAAAAGGTAAGGTAATCAATTTGATAGCTTGTTGTTCTTCGCCTTTGCCTAACAGGGGGCCGATACAAATAGGGGTACCTAAATGCGCGAGAGGCGTATTGATATCCCTAGCAATCCGTTGAACATGATGCGAACCGGCAAAAACCACTTTAAAGCGGCCATGAGTGGTTTCCATCATCTTTTTAAGATGGGTGACGGTTTGAAAACCACTATTGGTTTTGTTATCGGTGGTTGCTTCTTGATACAGAAAACCATCAGCTTCATCCAACAGTAACAAAATACGTCTTTGTGGATTGAGGGTGAGCCAGTCTTGTATTTGCTTGCTCATCGTTTCAGGTTGATGAGCGTGTGGACGGACAATGTCTTCCGGCCCTAGCACATTGGCAATGACTGACCAAATTTCTGCCGGTGGACGACTAATGCCAATCTCTTCTGCTTTTAGATCAATCCATAAGACAATAACGCCGGTTTTAGGGTTGTGATATTGGCGTTCTACCTCGCGCAGTAACGCGGTTTTGCCCATTTGCCGCCCACCGTAAATGAGAGTCGTGCCATCGTTGTCAATGATTGAATCCTGTTGCCATTTGCGTCCAAAAAACATTTCAGCCGGCACGACGCTATCTGTTGTTATAAACGGGTTAGCAAAGGCGAAAGGAAACGCACACTGAAATAAAATAGGTAAACGTAAGCCACGCTCACCACATAAAAAGTAGATTAAGGTTTCATCAACGATCAACAAAGTGCGTCGTTTTTCTCGACAAAGAGACGCTAAATTGCGCCGCTGGTTTGTCGTTAGCCACCCAAAATAGAAAACAATAATAGGCAGATTGCTGGCACTGGTCAGATTTAGGATTTGTTCTTCAGAAGCCAGTTCCCACACGCATAAAATGCGGTAGGCTCCCTGTGCAATAGAACCAAATTCAGGAATGATACACGTTTCCCGATCCTTAATTGGGTAGGTACGCATTTCAAACCACTTATGTTTGTCAATGCTACGGCTTCCTTGACGAATTAATTCGCTATTTTGAAAGCCCATTCCATCAACAAGGTCTCGCAATTTTTCGACCAGATCATTGCCAATTTTTTGCTGGGCAACTACCCATCCTTCCAGCATTTTGGCTGCCGTTTTAGCCTGAGTGCCCTGCACATACTGCATGTTTAGGGGAGAAAATCCCTTACCATTGGCAATGTCCTTAATATTTCGATGGCCATCTTTCCGGTCTCTGCCTAAAACGGTAATCAGTTCATCAACAAACTGCGGAAAAAAGTCACGAAAGGCATCACTATCCTCTTTTGGAATAGGACTACCCGCTTCCGCTTTCGCAATATATTCATTGGTTGTTAAAAAATCGCTTTTGTCTAAACTCGCTTTGATACGTTGATAAACGGCTGGCTGCTTGGTTTGGAGGGCACTTTTTTGCAGCCTTTCCTCAATTCCCAGCCGCTGTTCTTTTTCAGTCTTATCAAGTTGCTCCACAATTTGAGTGAGCGCGTGAAAACTGGGTCGAAAATCAATCAATTTAGTCAGTTCAGCCGGCACACGCTTGTCTAACGTACTGAGCAAATTCAGGCGTTCCGTTTCTGTTAAAAAGCCAGAAACAGTGGCACGTTCAATTTTTGCCAGCGTCTTTTTGATAGCCATTTCAAGTGCGTTACGACAATCCGTCAGTTTGTTTTGACGTTTTTCTGTGAGCGTGTTGATCTCCTCCGGCATTTTTAAAGAAGTGCCTTTTAGAAAATCAATAATACGCAATGTTGCTAAATGATCGCGTACCTCACACTGAACTTTAAAAGCCTTATCCCAATCAATGATATTTTCCGTTTGCAACGATTCAATCAGAACCGTTAGGAAGGCATCGTGTGTCAAGTCTGCTTGCCATTGTTCATCTAACCGTAACTGAGGCATGTGTAATAATTCCGCATGTAAAACGTGTTGCCACGAAATAGAAGACGGAATCACCGATTTTTGCGGATCAAAAAGTGCTTGCAAATCTTGTAAAGCACGGCTTACCGCAGCCACACTCGCCGATATTTCTAAACTGGGTGACTGTTGTTGCTCGAAAGCTTGCAATTGCGTTTGGCTTTGTTGCAAACAACTAATCACCTTAGTGCGACAGTTATTGGCTTGCTCATAAATAAAACTCTTCACTTCTTTCGGTTTTTTGATGAGGTTAAGCCAGTCTTGAGCAAATTGCAACGCACTGCGTGTATGCTTACAAAGTGCTTCTTTGGCGGCATACTCAATGGGTTTAACGTTGGCTTTGCGACCACGTAATTCGCGATCCGTTTTATGTAACAATTGGTATACATTGTCTCCCGATAACGCGTTGAGAATTTCTTCAACTGCCGATTTTTTATCACGATCATCTTGAATAACCGCCGTCAGCAGCAAGCCTAAATATTCACCTTCTTTAAGCCAATGTTTCCAAACGCGGATCGTGGGCACATAGTTAAAGTTAGCTTCACGATTCTTGTCTAGCCATTGTTGACATGCAGAACTAAGCAATTGCAAAGATTCAGCCCGGCGAGCGTGTTCGCCAACACCTTTGAGAATGTCGGGACTGAGTACTAAACCTAAGCTGGTATATTCCAAAATGGCTTTACGCAAATCATGTAACGCATTAACGGCCTCACTTAAAGATAAGGTTTTCAAAAGAGAGGTCGCACCGGTGGTAACCGGCGCGAGTAACGCCGGACGCAGGACTAACGCAAAGCCTAGCAAATTTAAACAGGTACGATTCTTTTCGGCTTTCTTTTGAAAGACAGAAGTTATTTGAGGAATAGCCGATTGTAATTCTGAAATTACTTCCCCCCCAGAAGAATGTATCAAGCGACTGAGAGCCAGTACACGTAGCATCATTGCCGAAACCTGAGCTTTTTCTTCTGGATAAAGCGTTTCAACACTGTGGGCAATATGGTAAGCAAGCCCAACACGATTGTCGTAAATTAAACGCCATACGAGTCCATTGAGCAATTCTAAACGAGTCGTGGTAGTCGGTTGATGAATGGCAATTAATTGGGCAATTTTCCGACTTGAGTTTTTTGTCGTCAATTGAGGCAAAGGGGTTTTATTAGCCTTATTGACAGGTGGCGTTGAAACCGCCGGTTCTACTACTGTGGTGATTTTCTCCTTATTAACAGTTAAGGGTTCTTCTGTCGTTGGCAGCGTGACTTCAACCACCTTTTTTTCAGGGGTTGGTGCTGTCTCTGTGACGGGTGGCGAAGCTTCCGCCGCTACATCTTCATAGGCCTCTTCATAGATTTCCTTAGATAACTTGACTTTAAACTTAAGACGAGACACTTGGGGTCCCTTACACAGCCCTTGCATTCCCTGTTGAGAAGAGGGGACTTTTTCGGTTTTATTCCCTTCAATGGCGGGAACTTTTTTGGTTTTATCCCCCTGTTGAGATGGAGATTTATCGCTTTTATTCCCTTCAATGGCGGGAATTTTTTTGGTTTTATCCCCCTGTTGAGAAGGAGATTTATCGCTTTTATTCCCTTCAATGGCGGGAACTTTTTTGGTTATATCCCCCTGTTTAGAATGGACTTTTTTGGTTTTATTCCCTTCGATGGCGGGGACGTTTTCGGTTTTATTCACATCGTTCGATGTGCTCAGGGTGTGTAAGTTTTCGCTGCTGCTTAAGAGAATAGCCGATAATTTCTTATTCCCGATTGTTTTAGACAGTGTGATACTCTTGAAGTCACCGGCCCCTTTTTCACTCACCGCTGCCGCTTCTAAGACTTCAGAAACTAAACGGTTATCAGACAGCTTTTTTTTGGCTGAAGTGTCAATCAAGATAGGGGGCTTTTCTCGCACGTATTCAAAAGTGGCATAATTTTTCCAGTCATTCGTATAATCTTGTTCTGAATCAAAAACTTCTTTAAGCGGTGAAGCATAATTGAGAATATCTTGTCTGAACTTCATCCGCTGTTCGTTAATATCAGCCATTTCGACAACGGCAGTCTGTTGTTCATCCAGAGATGAATCAGGTAATTTCTCCGTCAGTTGATTGAATTTGTTACATAATCCTTGATACGCGATAACTAACAGCACAACATCAGCAAACACCCGTTCAATATCTTGGATGACACGATTAACGCCTTCTACAGTGTCCTGTTTATAGGCAGATAAATGCCAGCGTGCCAATAAGTTTTCGATGTTTGGTGTCAACCAATCAAAAAATTCTTGCTTACTGAGTTTGACAAAATAGAGTTCGAGTTTTTGGACTTTGTGGTTAAAAGTTTTCCGTGCTTGCTCTTTGTTTGGAATTCGTTCACGTAATGCTTGTAGCCTTTGATAAAAATCTTCAAAGGTATCAATAAATTCAAGAGACGGTGCCTTTTCCAAGGCCTGTTGTGTTTGGTCAAGAATTTCTGAGCAAAGTGTTTGCCATGCATCCTCAAGTGAGGGTAAATCTGTTGTTGTGGTTTGTCTTTGATCTGTTTTTTTAGCAGACTTCAAAGAAGAAACCGCTTCTGTCTTTTTTTCAAGCAGTTGCGAATAATAATTCTTTAAGTCTGGCACTTGTTGAATTCCCTGTAACAAAAGCGGAAAGGAATTTGCAATCGTTGCCAGCGCAAAAACGACATTGGCAAGGTTAATTTTCTGTTCTTCCGTTAAAGCAGACCAATTGTCTAAATCTTCTTGTGCTTTTAACCACACCATTAAACTTTTTTTGATACTTTCATCATGAAATATAATGGTTTTGCGGATTGCTTCCCAAATGGTTATGGTATTTGCCAGTTTGTCATCATCATAAGTGGCTTCAAGAAAATCAGGCATATAGCGATTTAATATCTGGAATTCCAGAGAAGGAATCAGAATAGGCACATTAAAAGCTTTGTGACCTTTTTGAGTGTGGTGGCTTTTGCCCAATAAGCTAAACACGCTAGTGGTTACTTTTTCAAAGTCTTTGTGTTTTTGTATAAAACCTTCAAACAACTTGAAACGGTTGTCTGGCTTTGAGTAGCATAAAATCAGGTTTTCTCGTTCTGAAAGCTTTTTGTGTTTTTGACTTTTAGGTAGATCACCAACGATAGCTCTCCGCATATCACGAGGAATCTGCAATAAAGAAAACAGACGAATCGTACCAGATCTTTCTTTTTGTAGCAGATTATCCGGTAGCCCATCTGGAAATGTCTCTTGCTTGTTTTCTGTCAAGTCAAATATCAATCGTTGTTTCCTCTATTGATGGATGTTGTAACTTTGCTCACAGAGTTACACAGAGTTAAATTTAATTTTAATTCAAATGATTCTCCAAATACTTCAAGCTCACAATCACGGTAGTAAGTATATCGATATCGCTTTTCAGTTATCAAAACTTTGATATTTATTATGTTCAAAGCCAACTGTATTTATCTGACAAGCTATATAAGAATTAGTTAATTAACCCTCAATAAACTACGTTTACTTTTCACATTTGATATAAGGATTAGTTAATTAACCTTCAATCAACTACATCTTTATAAAAGATTTTTTTATAGCATAAAGCATACCAAATGACAAACTTTCTCTGTTATATATGACGACTTGGTGATCAAGTAGTTGAGTTCACATTGATAATAAAGCCTATTGGGAGAACGGGCTTTTATTTATAAAATGTATAAATGGAATTATTTTTATTAAGGGAGAGCCAAGAAATAAATTGTCCCGTTAACTTATGGTATCTAAATCAGAATTAACATAGCTAGAGTTAACGGAAATCAATTCAAGATATTAATCCTGAAAATCCTGAAATCCTGAAAATTCTGATTCAGACAGATTGGGATGATTATTTTTAGGGAATTCCCTAAAAGAAACTTTGCGTTAATTTTAGCAAAAATGATTCGTGTTGATTCCAATTTTGGTGCTTTTGGAACGAAGGTTCTCCCCATTGGTTCAATATATTGAAAAATAATAAAATGATACTTGCATTTTCAAAAATAAAAATTTCAAAATAATTTGGTATTATTGACTGTGTTTATAAAGAACTGATTTTATTATAAAAGTTAAGGTATTTATTTAATTGAAATCCTATAGTCACACGTTGATTTTACTAAAATTTATGATTTAAAGAAATTATTAAGCGAATGGTGAGAAGTATTAATAGCTAAGCGATATAAAGGCTTGGAACAAAAGCCGCAACAGCCTTTTTATCAAGGGTTTACGTGGTTTTCTGTTGAATTTTTGTGGTAACAAATATTATAAGGCAACTCCCAAATAATAAAATACCAAGGGCAACCATAAAGGATTGCCCCTACTAGCGAATCTTGTAGGGGCAATCCGTTGTGCAAGCCCCATCGGTGGTACTTTGGTTGCGCCATCGGTGGTATTTTAATTTTTGGGAGTTACCTAAGACACAAGCGTCGCAGCTTAGGTGAATAGCTGATATTAATCGCTAAACGAATATCAAAAACAACAATGCCAAAATCTACACCATAAGATTTATACAAGTCAATGACACAATCAACATAATGTTCCTTTTAATAAAAACGGTTTCAAATAATTTGGTAATAGGTAATAGGTAATAGGTAATAGGTGATAGGAGCGACTGATATCCCGGCTTTAGTACACAAACCGGGGATGGCACTCATCAAATTGAGAACGAAAAATTAGTGCCCGTTTCTTATGAGTATTTGAGTTCGATGCGATGAAATTAGGATTTTTCCTAAATCTTTGAATCATTACTCAATACGATCCAAAAAGCCCATTATCCTTCTGCCCATTACCTTTGGTTTTTAATTGTGTTCAATACTTTTGAAGGGTGCCAAAATCATGAGTATTGTGTATTAGTTTATCAAAAATAGTACAACGTCTCATAGTATTTTGTACTGGGCAATCGCATCAATTTTTTAAAATTAAATTATATCAAAGGATTATAAAGAAAAGTTAAAGTGCCAGATGAACTGTAAGTGATTGATTTTTTAATACCGTGCCCTAATACTTTGATTACAAGGATAAAGGAATAG
>QNER01000004.1 GCA_003646175.1 Candidatus Parabeggiatoa sp. nov. 1 | reverse complement strand
TTTCACTGTTCATTTAAAAAAATGTGACATAATATCAAAATGCCATCATAATTGTGAATTATGAATTGTGAAGTAATGAAAATAAAATCTAAAATCATTGTGAATTGTGTTCACGGCTAATTATTTTTGTACACCAAAAATATCTGCTAATTGTGAATTGTGAAATAATGAAAACCAAATCTAAAATTATTCTACTAAGTACTGTCATTTTATCCATATAATTAGTATTTGTATTAAAGTCTTATCAACAGCCAACATCGAAATAATCAATAATGCCAACGAATTTTCTGTGCAAGGGTGTTGACTTTAGTATCCTCCTTTTACACGAAAGCGGATTGACTAGATTTCTGCTACAGCCGGAATCTAGGGATAGTATGGGAACTTCAGTTCATCGAATGCACTATTCGTGTATTTCTGGGATTCGTTGTACTTACTAAGGATAGCCCTACTTATTACCCAATCTCAAAATAAAGAAGAGCAATTATGCCTGAAAAAAGCACCATTTTAGTTGTAGATGACGACAACCATGTTCGGGAGACGATTAAATTCTTGTTGTCAGCAGAAGGTTATAGTTTAGCATTTGCCGCAAGTGGGCAAGAAGCACTGGAAAAAGCCGCAGAATTAACACCCGATTTAATGTTACTTGATGTGCTGATGCCGGGTATAGATGGGTTTGAAGTCTGTCGGCGTTTGCGTGCTGATCCTCATTTAGCGGAGTTACCCATCGTAATGGTAACCGCCCTTACAGATCGTGGTTCACGCTTACGCGGTATTAAAGCAGGTGCTGATGATGTCATAAGCAAACCCGTCGATTATGTTGAATTAAAAGCTCGTATCCACGCGATTACTCGCGTTAACCGTTATCGCCATTTAGTAGAATTAAAAAAGCAAGTGAATCAACAAAAAGCGATGATGTTGCACTATCAACATAAGGCAACGATAGGTATGATGGCATCAGAATTGGCCGATGAAATCAGACAGCCAATGCATAATCTTCTCAGCACAATCGAAAATTGCCAAGAAGATATGCACGGTGAGTCTATTGATTCGCAAAAGATTGCCACCGGCTTGAACGAAATTGCCACCACTGCTCGGCAATTGGAAAAAATTATCCACCATATACACCGACTCTCTAATGAGCCTAAACCCAAGACAGAAACGGAGCTGGTGGATGTCAATAGTGCGATAGAAGATGCACTGATAGGATTTCAGCAAAATATCACACTAACCAAAAACTTGGCCGATGATCTGCTACCCATTCAAGCTGATAAAGTACAAATCGAGCAAATGATCATCAATTTAGTCACCAACGCACGTGAGGCACTAGACAAGCGAGATGATAAACAAATGCTTATTGCCACGCACAGGCAAAATGGCTTTGTTACAATTCGTGTTGAAGACAACGGTGACGGGATTGCCCCTGAAGAGGTAGAACACATTTTTGAGGCCTTTTTCACCGGCAAAAAGAGAGCCGGTTTAGGATTGTACATTGTGCAAGACATTGTTAAAACGTACAACGGCACAATTGAGGTTGAAAGTACCGTCAGTGAAGGAACAACATTTGTGATTACATTTCCTGTCGTAGAGGAAGAAACAACATGAGTCACTCATGTTACGCACAACGCTCGATCGAGAGTCAATCGGGGCAACCATATTCGAGGCTAAAGTTTTTGCGAGCAAAAACTTTAGCCTCGAAAGGATTGCCCCTATATTTATTGATATATTGTAGGGGCAATCCGTAGCGAAAGCCCAACTTTGTTCGCCCTTTCATAAAATTATGGTATGGAACTTTCCGCTTTATTGCACAAACTGTGATTAGTCGAAGCAATGTGCGTAACATCAGTGAGTCATTCGTACAAGGCAACCTTGTACTCCATATGCCGTTTTAGTTTCGTTACAGGCGAACCTTGCACGAATCGTTATTCTACATCAACTACAAAATCTGGTGTACTCAGCCATGAAAGGCATTCATGCTGTGGTTTTAGCAATGGGTTCTGCAAAAATTCTCGCACAAGTTGCGGCGCACAAGTATCGCTATCCACCGCGCCATGCCCAATCCCTGGAAAAACGAAAACATGCCCACGACTGAAATGAGCCGCCGCTTTTTTTGCCCAAACTGGCGGTGTTACGGGATCATATTTCCCAGCTAAAAAGAGTGCTGGTATATCTGAACTCACCGGCTCACGGAAGGCATCGTTTGCACGTCCAACTTGCCAAATCCGACAAAATTTATAATCCCATTGTTTTTCGACAAATTCTCTGACGCGGGGAAATCGTGCTACCTGCGCCATAAATTCGTTCCGCGTTGTTTCTGGAAAACCATCATAACATTCGACTGACATATACACGGCATCGCTAAAATTCGTATCAAGTAACCAAGTCACGAAATCTTCAACTATCGGCATAAGCGGCTCATAGTTACCGCGCTGCGCCGATTCAATGGCAACTGGTAAACTGGCAATAAAATCCCATCTATAAAGGGCTTGAAAAATCATGTTGATAAAGCGGTGATCATTGATAACCACTTTGAGTTTTTTTTCAGAATCAGGTGCCGACACCATGAGTTCAATGGGTGCTTTACGAAGTTGCGCCAGTAATGTGAAAAAGGATGCTTCGAGATTGGGAAAGGCCGAGTTGCAGTCTTCATCAGCCGCGCAGCCCTTAAATAATGTTGCTAACGCATTATCATAAACAAAGGGAGTTTCTAATAACTCATTAATTTCTGGCGGATAAACCGAATCAAGAATAACACTTCTCACACGCTCTGGATATTCTCGGACTACCGACAGTGCCAACCGAGTTCCATAAGACACGCCATATAGGTTCCAATCGGTGCCACCAAGTGCTTCCATCAAATTACCTACATCGCGACTACTATTTAGGGTGTTGTAGGACGATAAATCGATACCGTTTTCGCGTAAACGTTTGTAACATTGCTCAATAGCCGTTTTTCCTAAGGAAAATTCTTTCTCTAATGTCAAAGACTGGCCTAAAACTTCTGGAACTTGCGACATCACTTCGGGACAGTTAGGTTGCGGTTGACTCAATCCGGTTCCTCGTTGATCAAACAGTACCAAATCATGAGGCCACTTATTCATATCAAGCCATGTCAACCAGAATTCGATATCTTCTTGAGCCAGCCCAGTCGCATAGCCAGGGCCACCGCTTAAATAAAGAATGGGACTTGGCTGACGATTCCAAAATGATTGTTTGATGATGACAACCGGCAATCGAATCGACCGAGACGGAAATAAATAAGCACAACTGATGTGCTTGGTTGTTTGAGATGGGGTTTTAAACCAACAAGGTGTCCATTCAAGACGGGCACCATTACTGAGTACAATATTTTCAGAGGCTTTATACCACTGAAAAGAGCCATATAAGATAAGTAAGACGACAATAATAAATGTCGTCCGCAGTTTCAACAATTTCATTTGGAATTTCTCGTTTTTTGGTACGGTAACGCAGACTTCGCTGTAAATAGGGGAAAAGCGACTGGTAGGCAAAAAAAACACACCTTATGGTGTTAGATAAAATTTGTCTATTGAATCAGGGATGTAGCGGAAAATAAAGCAGTGTATCAACAAATACTATTTTTTGAAGAAATAGTATTTGTAGCACTGTGGTCATTAAGTGGGAACGCTTCTAGGTAAAAAAAGGGCAACCACAAGGGATTGCATAGAGTGTGGCCTCCAATTGATGTAGATAATGCTGACGTAACCACAACGTGTTTTTGTTGCCCACCAAAGATGGTGATGGTGGACAATAAAAAGACATTGCCGGCCCCCTACCAAAAAATATTTACATCAAATCAAGCTCACACACGATTGCCCCTACAATATCGATTGACCCATTAGGGGCAATCCTTTATGGTTGTCCCTAATTTGAATTAATCCCATTCAACAGCCCCAGTGTATTTGTAGCCATATTTTAACAGTGTATGCGGAACACACAGGAAAAACGTGAAAATAAAAATCGGTGACTTAACAAACGTCTTTGTTTCAAGAAACGCACAACCCTTGAGTTACGCCTATAAAAATCCGTTTATACCCCAAATCCGTTGTACTATCAGTATATCTTATTTGCTGCATTGTCTCTATAAGGTGGGTTTCGCTACGCTCTATTTACCCTACCAAAAATCCCTAATCTCCGCTGTTTTTCTGCCAGGATAGCTGGATTCCCGCTGTAGCAAACATGACTGCCCTGTCAGGTTTTGTCATTCCCGCGAAAGCAGGAATCCAGAGGTATGGATCCTTCCGCGATCCTACACTAATAGCGATAATAATTATCCGGGTTATACAAAAAGTACACGTCCAATGGTCTAAGGCGGGGCACTTTCACATAGCGTCGCCCTTGCGGATCGATTTTTTCATGGCGTGCGCGTGCCATAAACTGGAAAGTCCCATCGTCCCCTTCTTTATCCGCTGGTTGCTTGGTGTAAGAAGTGTCTCTAATGTCTTCGACGATGTAATCCACCCACTTGAATTGGGTAGCAGCATCGGCAAATTCAAACCAGTCACCAAGGGAGTTATGTTGATACATTTTCTCAACCAACTCTTGTATGGTGATGCCCATTTTATCCGCCACCGGTTGCATGAGACGCTTTGACCATTCATCAAGAATTTTCAAATTCTCACGCTGTTCGACCGCGTTACCCACAGAAAAAGTCCAAGGTTGATGGTGGATCATAACGGCATTGGGCAGTGCATAAGAACGCTCAGCTAGGGTGGTAATGACAGCTGCCATACTCGCTGCGAATGATTTTACCACCACATACACCGGGGCACGGCTCTTTTCCATGGCTTTGAGAATTCTGGTGCCTTCCATGACTGAGCCGCCAGGGCAAGAACCGATGATGATAAAAATGGGGTATTCAGTATCTTTATTGTTGAAATACTGAATTCGTTCAACAATGTAATCAGCGGTTCCCTGCAAAATAGGGTCATCTAAGACAATCCTTCTGTCGCTGATAATCAAGTGTCCATCAACAAAGGGTTCTTTTAAATACTCTTTTGGTTTGTTGACTTGCTGATCCCATTCTTCAGTTTGGGACCGTTTGACAATTTTTCCCTCCAACAGTTCTCTCTCGAAGTGGAACTTGAGTATTTTAAATTCAAATTCGGTCCGCTCCGATTGAAATTGCAATTCCCGTTGCCTATTCCGTTCTTCCTGAAGGGCGTTTTGCATTGCCAGCTTGTTTCGCTCAGCATCAATATAGGCCTGCTGTTGCGCTTGCTTTTGCTCTTGGAGCGCATTTTCCAGTTCAAGACGCGCTTTGGTCGCGTTTAACTCCGCTGATAAATGGGTTTCCTTAGCAGAACGCAATTCATTCTCCAACACAAGTTTTTCCTTTTCTTGCTGGAGTTTCAACAATTCTCTCTCATGTTCCAGGCTCAATTTGGCCTGCTCCAATTGAAGTATTTTCACTTCTTGAGAGAGCCTTCTGATTTCATCATCAACACTTGTTTGTGATTGAGATGAGACTTGTGATTTCACCGGTTTTTGTTGAGCTACCGGTTTAGCCGTGGTTTGCTCTTGGGCTGCAACCGGCACCGGCTTCTTGTTTGTGACCGTGGCTTGTGTTTCTTGGGCAGCCGCTGGCACCGGTTTATTGGCGTTTTCCGCCTCGGCGGCACCCACAAAGAGCGGGAAGCAATAAAACCCGCTCAGAAAAAGCCAAATAATGGCATTCACACGTTTGAACATATTTTCTCCTTAGAGTCAATTGAGAATGTGGCCTCAATTTGTAGTTAGTAATTGACGAATAGCGTTGCCGTAGGGTGAGTAGAGCGTAGCGAAACATTTTCAATAGCATTGCGTCAAGTAGGTAGAGCGTAACGAAACTCACCTTGTAGCACACACAAGTGGTGGGCGTTTTGATGTTCTACCCGCCCTACTTGAAAATGCTGTGACGGGCGGATAATACCATATTATTGAAATTGAGAAAAGAGTTAAATTCAGTACAGCTTAACACCTATCCGTTTGTAAAAAAGGCTATTTTTCAACACAGAGAACACAGAGAACACAGAGTAGCACAGAGTACCACTTCGTCAGTATAGGATTTTTATATATTATTAGACAAAACACGGTGTAACGTTGTGTGTTTTAGACCCTCGAATTTGAAAATTGATAGGTGGTAAGTTCAGTACAGTTTTAAGGAAGCCGCGAAAGTTTTTGCATGGCTCCAACTGGAACCAAGAAATCAGGAATCAAGACTTCGGACAGTTTTTGAAAAATCAGCGACATAAAATTTGTAAGTCATTGAAATAAAAAAAAGGTTTTTCAAACGTAGGTGAAGAAAGTCTAAAATAACAATGAGTTACAAAAAGTGTCCGAAGATTGAGGAATAAAACTTCGGAGGAAATATGAAACCAAAAGTAAATTGGATTAAAGTTGACCTAAATGACAAAAAAAATGCCCAAAGCCGCTATCTTATCAAAGTGGTGGTTATTTTTGGATAGTTTGTGATATTGTACCCGATGGGAAACGAATGGGGGGTAGCAAATTTATTTTGCATTTTGCCGCACTTGAGTTTCCTGATTTTCCTTAAAATTTTAATACATTTGCAAATAGAGAATATCGAATGGATCAGATTAAGAGGGTTACACGCGATGCTCAACTTTTTTTAAGTTTTTGAACTTTAAGGATTAAATTTTTGGTGGAGACGCGCTGCGATATCCACATACCATAAAAATCAATAACTTAGCAATTAAAGCTGAGCATCGCGTGGATTACGTTATATTTCAGTCAGTTATAAGCGAAGTGCTGAATTTATTGTAGTTGTAGTTTAACGTCAAAAAAAGTTTTATCAGAGCATAAGACATAATTGTAGGAGTCAATATGATGTTGAACATAATCTTCAGGCAGAAATCCATAAGCTTCAGGCAAAAAAATGACGAATGTTCGTAACTACTCAGCCCTTTCTGGGCGCTGCGCCCTTTTCGCCCATTTTAATGCGCAAAGACAAGGGCTTTAAATCAGAAACACCTGCACCTTTTCAAAGCACAGGCTATAATAATAAGCACACTTCGGTGCTGAGTAGTTACGAATGTTCATATATACACACTTCAGGGCACTTCGTTCCCCTTCGTTAAATTTTTGGAAAATCAAAAAAAAAAGCTCAATTTATGACGGTGGTAAGTATATCTTATTAACCACTACAAAATATGACATAATTGATTGATAATTTTACATAATGTTTATTCGCTATTCGCTATTCGCTAAAATTGTAACGTATTGTTGATATTATTGAGCGTGACAAGTACAGCTTTTTGTCTTCCGGGGACGGATTTTTTGATAATTGATAATTGACGCGATGCGAAACGTATACTTATTGCTAACTCATTGATTTTTTGAGTCAGGTGGATTGAGAACCCGTATCCGCAAAAAATTTAATGCTGAAAATTCAATAACTTAAAAAAATTGAGCATTGCGTTAATTGCTAACTGATAATGCCCTGTTAATATTGAATATCTCTGAATTGTTCAGAATAAAGCAACTGATGACGCATTTGCGCTTCATGCCAAGAATTAGGAAATTTATATTTTTTTTCAATCACTTCTTCAAAAGCTATTTTCATTTGCCTAGCACAAATCGTTGGTGGCACTTTGCCCACGCCCGTTCCCATGCCGGGAATAGCAACCGTTTCAACAACGCTATTGACTTTTGTACTGTCTTCAAGTACCCCATATTTCACCAGCAACAGAATGGCTCGCGTTGCCAAATAAATATTCACAGTGGTTTGACCTAAAATCATGGGGACGCGCATCGTCGGTGCGGAAATAACATAAGGGATTTGAGCATGATCCGTTTTAACAATTTCCGCCTGTCCAACAATAAGCTCGCCATGATGTTTAGAACGAATGAGTTCTTGAAGCCGTTCTTGAACATGCCAACCAAAGAATTGGGAAATTCTTAAATCTAAACCGCCATCCATGTAACCAAAACTTATTAGCCGGGCTGACAATGGCATCACATTGTACCTCAAATATTGAATGACGCTTTGCAATAACATTATTGGTGGCTTCAAAAATATTTTGCCATGCTTCAATCAATGGTTCTTGGAAATCGACTAAAATAATTTTCATTGAATTTTGAGTATAATATTTTATCAAGTCAAAAAATAATTTCATACAATCACTTGCCGTTCTGTGGTAGTCCAGACGTAGTTTATCAACATATTTTTGGGCATCAATTTCTTTCCAAGTCCTAGTAAATTAATTTTTTTATGTGGTTATAGACTCACAATGAATTGCCAATCGTTGACTCATCAGAGCAATGGGCATTGGTTTTAGGTTTTGTTGAGATAATTGTTCAACGTTGATGGCAGGCATAATGGTTTCATCGATACTTTCAATCACACTCTTAATTTAATAATGTCACATTACCCATATCACACGCTTTGGCTACATGAGTTAGCCCACGCTATGACTCAATGCCATTAAGTTAAAGAATAACTGATTGATTTTATTAAGCTAAACTCTACTCTTTCACGCCCGGAAAAAAGAGAGGGGAAACGCAAGTCCTGGTTTTTACAAAGACGGAAACTGCAGTTTTGGAGACATTGTTGTCAAAAAAACTCATAACATCAAAACGTTACCGCTAATTTAATGGCATTGACGCTATGACTTGAGTGTGACATTGTCGAGTTAAAAGACACATTTTATTAAATTGACAAATAACCATGCCTTTTTTCGTGCAAGGTTCGCCTGAAACGAATGATAATCTCACATTGTCAAATTAATTGCTATAGAATTAATCAATCCGTTAATTCCTTCAATGCGTTGTCTTCCAGTATAAACCGGTGTGCCATGTTTAACTCATTGATTGGTAAGTGATGTTTAAAAAAATGGCCACAGTCAATAATGAAATTGAGAAACATTCTCAATTTCTGTTATCACCAGTATTATACGTTTGTTCCCTTGAAAAGGGTGATAATGTGAGAGATTGTGGTTGACAAAGTTCACATTTCTATTGACGTTGAGCCACGTCCTAAAAAAAATCAATCCGTTAAATCCGTCAATCTGTTGTACTTTCAGTATTAAGTAATTAGAAATTATTAAAACTTTTTTTGAGTAAGAATGCAACCCTTATGATGATTAATACTATTTCCACAACCCCGTTTGAAGGGCAAAAACCGGGTACCTCTGGCTTGCGTAAAAAAGTCAGCGTCTTTCAACAGTCCCATTATCTGGAAAATTTTGTCCAGTCTATCTTTGATTCATTAGAGGGTTTTCAAGGTAAAACGCTCGTTGTCGGGGGCGATGGGCGCTATTATAATAAAACCGCTACCCAAATCATTTTGAAAATTGCAGCTGCTAACCGCTTTGGGCGGGTGTTGGTAGGGCAAAATGGTCTCCTTTCCACCCCGGCCGCGTCGGCGGTTATCCGCAAACATCAGGCCTTTGGTGGTATTATACTTTCGGCCAGCCACAATCCCGGCGGGCCTGATGGTGATTTTGGTATTAAATATAATATTAGTAATGGTGGCCCTGCACCTGAAAAAGTGACTGAGGCGATTTATGAACATAGCCTGAAAATCATGGAATATCGCATCACTGACACGGCCGCTATTGATTTAGCGCAACTAGGCGAAACGCAGGTGGGGGATATGACCGTCGAAATCATCGATCCGGTAGCCGATTATGACGCGCTGATGGCACAACTCTTTGATTTTGAACGTATCAAGGCTCTATTCCAATCAGGCTTTACCATGCGTTTTGACGCGATGCACGCCGTGACGGGCCCTTATGCACAGACTATTTTGGAACAACAACTCGGAGCCCCCCCAGGCACGGTGATGAATGGGGTACCTTTGGAAGACTTTGGTGGCGGGCATCCTGACCCCAATTTGACTTATGCCCACGATTTAGTTGATATTATGTATGGGGACAATGCGCCGCAATTTGGGGCAGCCTCTGATGGTGATGGGGATCGCAATATGATCTTGGGGCAGCGTTTTTTTGTAACACCGTCTGATAGCCTCGCCGTGTTGGCTGCTAATGCACATCTCACTCCGGGCTATAAAGACGGTTTAGCGGGCATCGCTCGCTCTATGCCTACCAGCGAAGCTGCCGATCATGTCGCCGACGCGCTTGGCATTGACTGTTTTGAAACACCCACAGGTTGGAAATTTTTTGGTAATTTATTGGATGCGGGTAAAGCGACACTGTGTGGCGAAGAAAGTTTTGGTACCGGCTCTAACCATGTGCGAGAAAAAGACGGGTTATGGGCGGTTTTATTTTGGTTAAATATTTTAGCAGTGCGCCAACAATCGGTGGAAACCATAGTGCGTGAACATTGGGCGACTTATGGGCGCAATTTCTATTCCCGCCATGATTACGAGGGGGTGGACTCAAAAGCTGCCCACGAGTTAATGGAAAATTTATATACCACATTTAGTCAGTTAAATGGTCAACCATTTGGTTCGCACATTGTTGAATATTGCGATGATTTTAGCTATATTGATCCCGTTGATCACAGTATCAGTGACAATCAGGGAATGCGGATCGGTTTTCAAGATGGCTCGCGGCTGGTTTTTCGTCTCTCTGGCACCGGTACTGAGGGTGCCACTTTGCGCGTTTACTTGGAATCGTTTGAGAAAGATACCACTCAACATCATTTAGACGCGCAAGAAGCGTTGGCGGAGTTGATTAAACTGGCTGATGAAATTGCTGGGATTAAAAAATCTCTTGGGCGTGATAAGCCGTCAGTCATTACTTAACCAATTATCAATTCGCCGCGAAAGTTTTTGCGCGCAAAAACTTTCGCTACGAAATAAGTTATCATCTGTCTAAAACTGATTGTAACGGATATTGGGGGGCAATAATAATTTCAAAGGGTTATGTGAATTTTGACACCGTATTTTGAGTGGTTTTTTCTGGCTGACTCAACCTAAAAACGCCTCAAACAGTTCCCTCCCCCCAAATCCGTGATAACTAGGGGAATTCTATTCATTCACAATTGACCATTTACCATTCACAATTATAAAAAGTATTCACACTTACCATTCGCTTAATAATCAGCTAAAAATTTTAATTTAATTTCTTTTTAAATCATTTCAGTGATATTTTGGAGGCGGGGCTGCACACTTCGATTGGAGGTTCTTAAGAAAATCGTGTTCTCTATAATAGCCTGATTATTTTTATTTATTGATTGTATAAAAATGGCTTTTACTTAAAAATGGTTTATTTATCAACAATATAAAAAATAAAATTGTGCTGATTTTATTGAGCGAATGAAGAGTTCACAATAGAGTTTATACCTATTTAACGTAACCCATTGATTTAATTGAAATTAGCATTGACACAACTGTCATAAAATCAAGCACTTAAGATTAAATCGGTATAATGTCTAATTCACAATTATATATAACATGTCCATTTTCAAAGCCTATGACATTCGCGGCATTGTTGGCGAATCTTTGACACCAGAAATTGTTACCCAAATCGGGCAAGCGATAGGCAGTGAAGCCGCAGCGCAAAATCAACCCAAAATCGTGGTAGCCCGCGATGGGCGTTTATCAGGCCCCGAATTAATCGAAGCCTTGATTGAAGGCTTACAAGCGGCGGGGCGCGAGGTGATAGATATTGGTATGGTACCCACGCCGGTGCTGTATTTTGCCACCTATTACTTAAAAACTGGCAGCGGCGTGATGTTGACCGGTAGCCATAATCCCGCTAATTACAATGGCTTAAAAATTATGATTGGCGGTGAAACCTTGTCAGGCGAGGCCATTTCGGCCCTAAAAACCCGTATAGATACTGGTAATTTAATCAGTGGCCCCGGCTCCCGACACACAAGCGATATTCACCACGCTTATGTATCGCATATCCGCTCCGATGTAAAATTAGCGCGTCCATTTAAAGTGGTGGTGGATTGTGGTAATGGGGTGGCTGGCGCTGTCGCACCTCATCTAATACAGGCCTTGGGTTGTGAAGTCATCAAATTATTTTGTGACGTAGATGGTCATTTCCCCAATCATCATCCTGATCCCAGCGTGCCTAAAAATATGGAGGATATGATAAAATCAGTACAAGCTGAAGGCGCGGATTTAGGTTTAGCGTTTGATGGTGATGGTGATCGTTTAGGTGTGGTTGATGCAAAAGGCAAAATCATTTGGCCAGATCGGCAAATGATTTTATACGCCACCGATTTGTTAAAACGCCATCCGGGCGCACAAATTATCTATGATGTCAAATGCACTCGCCATTTACGCAACGCCATTAAACAGCACGGTGGCGAGCCGCTGATGTGGAAAACCGGGCACTCCTTGATAAAATCAGAGATGAAAAAAACCGGCGCGTTGCTGGGTGGCGAAATGAGTGGGCATATTTTCTTTAAAGAACGCTGGTATGGATTTGATGATGCCCTATACACCGCGGCTCGTTTATTAGAAATTTTATCTCAAGATAGCCGCGCCCCCGAGGTAGTCTTTGCAGCCCTGCCCGACTCAGCGAATACGCCAGAATTAAAGCTAGAAATGGCCGAATTCGGCCAACATTATGAGTTGATGCGAGAAATCCGCGGCACCTTTCAGTTTGAAGATGCAGATGTGGCTACGATTGATGGAGTGCGGGCGGATTTTAAAGACGGGTGGGGATTAGTGCGTGCGTCCAACACCACGCCTTGTTTAGTCATTCGTTTTGAAGCGGATAATCAAGCGGCACTAGAGCGGATTCAAGAGGAATTTCGGCGGCAGTTTTTGGCGATGGATAGTACGCTGAAATTGCCGTTCTAAGGGGAGCCTTCCCATTTATTGTAATCTTTTGAATTAACACTCACGGCTACCCACTTAAGTAGGGACACCGTAGCAAATCAAACCTTTTAGTTCTTCAGGAACTAAAAGGTTTTGTCCCACTTTCAGTAAAAAACCACACTCGCCATTCGTTTAATAGCAAGCTAAAAATTTCATTTCATCTCAAAGTCTTCAATCAAGCGATATTTTGGAGGTGGAACTGCATACTGAATGGAAAGTTCAGCCGAGAAAATCGTGTTCTATCGTATATTCCATATAAAAAGTATTTTAATAACAAGACAAATAAATAATAGACTTGTCCGTAAATAAAATTTTAGCTAATAAAAACAAATAGTTAAATTCATAAAACCCTTATTTTCGGACAACTCTAATTAACTTGGTTGGCTTGACAAGGTTTTAGGAAAAAGTTTTTGAGCGCAAAAAAAACAACGTTTTTTTGTACCAGGTTCGCTTAAAACAAACAATCATAACACGACTTTGAAGGTTACAAAAAATATACTATATATTCAGAACGTTACGATAGAAACCATTTTTCGTAAATCTTTGTTTTTTATGACTATGCCATGCTAACCTTCAAAGTCGTATCATAAGACATTGTCGAGTAAAATGACAAAAATTAAAAATCCCATCAAATGTTGACTTGAGTTTGATGATCAAGCATGGCGCGTCACCTGAGTTTTTGGTGGTTTTGCCAGAGGCTCTTCTTTTTAGTCTTATATCAAAGTAAGCATTTCGCTTTTAGCTTGGGTTTGATAAAAGAAGCTGGTATTATGAATCGACTTGTATTGGCTTTTGGGAACGATAAAATGGAGAGCAAAATTATTGAACATAGTGATCATTACAACGAAAACAGAGCTTTATCATCGTTACTTGTGTGCAGAGATCGCTAAGCGACACAATGTGGTGGGCGTACTGCATCCAATATCGCCTCCAATTCCAAGTTTCCAGCAAAGGCTTAAACACCATTGGAAAAATGCTCGACGGTACGGCATGTTATGGTACCTCCTACAAAAGTTGGCAAAGAACCGGATCAAGCACTTTGGCTGGAACATGGTGAAAGATGTCGAGCAGGCTGAAACCCGGTATTTTCCTAATGCACAGGCAGACTATCAAACGTATGTGGCAGACTGTGCATTTGATGTTAAAGATATCAATGCACCGGAAAGTGTGAAACTATTGGCCCAATTCAAGCCAGATGTCGTCGTCTGTTCTGGTGGGCCTATTTACCGCGCTCCGCTAATTGAGGCCGCTGGCACGATGCTGAATTTCCACACAGGCATCTCACCTATCTACAACGGCGCATGGACCGTATTTTTGACCTACGCCAATCGCCAACCGCATCTGACCGGTGGGACGCTGATGAAAATGAGTACAACCGTTGATGGCGGGAATATTCTGGCGCACTACTTGCCGGCAGTCGAGGCCTTTGATACGCCGGGTTCACTGTTTATGAAGTCAATCATTGGTGGCACGGCACTATATAACCTGTTTCTTGACGACATGGTAGCAGGGCGCAAATATCTAGAACTGCCGCAGGGTAAGCCTTTTCGTCATTACTACGCCTACGAATGGACGTGCTATCAGACGCTGACTATTGAACGGCACATCCGTCATCAAATCTGTCGCCAATTCGTTCGTGACGAAATCATTGCTAAATACTGGGATATTGGTGACGAACAAACTGCCAAGCAACTATTAAAGCAAACGTTACTGGAGTTGGTTTATAATGGTTAGTGAAACAACAAAACAGTTTGTGTTCCATTGGGGTGGGCGTGTTCTGCGTAGCACGGCACTGTCATGGATGGTGCAGGTTTTTTTTCGCCACCGGGCTAACATTATTTTCTATCACGCAGTGTGGCCAAAGAACGATAGGCGTATGGCATTGTTTGGTAATGGAATAGATTTGGATCGATTTGTGGCGGATATGAAAGCACTATCGTGTCGATTCAAATTTGTCAGCTTGGAAGCGTTGCTACAGGATGGTGGCAAGGACCACTCGGGCCGGCCACGCTTGGTAGTAACCTTTGACGATGGATTTGACTTGAACGTTGGCAGCACCACTGATGTGATGGACGAATTTGGCATCCACGCAACGGCATTCGTCAACACCGCTTCGGTCAATTACCAGCAGCTCATGTGGCAGCATCGGTTTGTCACCATTCGTCAGTTGCGGGGTGACGAAATATTCATTAAGCAATTTAATCGATTGCAGGAGCAATTCGGTGAAACGGGTCGTCTGAGCAGTCAAGCAGACGAGCAGATTTACTTGACGCAAAATTGGCCCATGGACAAAAAGGATGAGTACGTTGATGAACTGTGGAGAGCCTGCGACATGCCGCCAATGGATGAACTGCTGAATGAACACCGTCCCTACTTTGACTGGGATGGGTTACGAACGTGGATAGAGCGAGGTCATGCCGTGGGCTTTCACGCACACACGCACCCATTCTGCTCACGGATTGATCGGGACCTAATTGAACGTGAGCTGATTGAGCCAGTCACGGAATTCAAGGATCGTCTAGGATTAACCACGATACCATTTGCGTATCCATTCGGCGAACGGCTGCCTCCAGAGCATGAGCAAGAACTTGTCAAGCGCGGTCTTTTTACTTGTCTACTGGGCACAAGTGATACGTTTAGCATGAGCGACACAGATCCAAAAGCATTGGTTCGTGTTGAAGCCGAAACTGGCATTGACAAGGAAGTATTTGGTCGGGCGGTCATCCGAGCAATCAAACGAAAGTTCATATAATTAACTGATGTTACGCATAAAGCTTGCCTTTCGCCATTTTGAACTTTGCTCGAAATGACATCAAAGTTCTTATGTTTATTTTTTGAAGTATTGTAAATTATTATTGTAGCGTACACCGTGTCGATGATCTATTCTATGCACACAAATGGTTTCAAACATAAGTGCTTTTGCTTTAGCTTTATTTTTAAAAATTGTTTTGATTTCACTGTCAAGCTAAAATGATATAAAAATCTAAATACTTAAATAGGTATGTGCCTAGAATAGAACGATGGATGGGGCTATCCTGAAGGAATATGTATGTTGGAAAAACAGATAGATTTGTCAATTATAGTTGTGGCATACGGTATTAAAGAACTCATAGAGAAATGTTTTACCGCTGTGATAAATTCTACTGATAATTTGAACAAAGAAATTATCTATGTAGATAATGGCTCAACGGATGACTCTGTGGAGATGGTTAGGGAAAAGTTCCCAGAAGTGATTGTTATTGAAAGCCCAGTCAATCTCGGATTTACCAGAGCCAATAATTTGGGTTATACAAAGGTACAAGGCAAATATGTTTTGCTGTTGAATGCCGATGCGTTTGTTGGTCAGCAAACGCTTCAAAAGACTTATGACTTTATGGAACAAAACCCAGACTGTGGCGTTGTGGGCTGTCGCTTAATTGGGAGAGATGGCCAATTGCAACCGTCGGCTAGATATTTTCCGACACCTTGGCGGATTTTTTTAGCAAACATCGGCAAAACCAACCCATCGATTTCGTTTTTAAAGGGCGTTGATGATATGCTGCAAGACCATAATCGCATTTTGGAATGCGATTGGGTGCCCGGTTGTTACTTGTTAACGCGGAAAACAGTCATTGATGAACTGGATTTTTTTCTACGACATGAACTGTTCTTTTATTATGATGATGCCGATTTTTGTTTAAGGGTAAAGAAACAGGGTTGGAAAGTCATCTTCTATCCAGAAGATGTTATCCATCTGGGTGGCGGAAATGCTGAAAAACTAGCCAAACTCACTGAAAAAGGTAAACAAATTGCAACCTATAATTTAGAAGCAGGCTACATTTACTTTAGGCACAACTACAACTGGTTTTATGTATTGTCCAATTACTTGTTTATCGTTTTTTTGGCCAGTATAAGAAGCCTTAAAAACGTGTTGTTGTTCAAAAAACTTGATGATGTCCGAGCGAGTTGGGGGTACGTTGCTATGGCCTCCTCAATTTTAATTAAAACACGTTTTGGAAAAATACCTATACATTAAAGTCGTTTTGGAAAAATACCTTAAAGTATAGCTAGTGTCCATCCAGAAACGCTAGGGCATTCGTTCCAGGTTCACTTGCACGATCTTTCGCAACTCGTGCAAGTGAACCTTGCACTCCTAACAAACCCACAGCTTATTTCAGATGAAACAGAATTTTCCCAAAATCTGGGTATTGGGTGCGTCATTTAAAACCTCAAACATGGGCATCAACGCGCTTGCTGAGTCAAGCCTCAAATGCATATTTACCCATTGGCCTGACGCGAGTGTGATTTTACAAACCAACGAAGAGGGTGGGCCACTTAAATTTACCTTCAGCGGTAGGGAATTTAGCGTCGAGACAAAAAATTTGTGGTTTGGTAGAAATATCTTCAAAAATCAAAACGCTTATGTGTTGCTTTGTTACGCTTTACTTCTGAAAGTGATACCCGCATCACGACTCAAAAAGGCATTGATGGCGCGTAATCCGTATTTCAAGGGCATTATGGAAACGGATATCGTTGTTGATATTACAGCTGGTGATAGCTTCAGCGATCTTTACGACATGCACCGATTAATATTCGGTTCTTTGTTTAAATGGTTGTTTATCTTGTGCGGTAAGAAATTGGTTATGTTGCCGCAAACCTACGGCCCCTTTAACAAGTTCATTTCCAAAGCCATTGCACGATCGGTGTTGGCACGTACCACTGCCATTTATTCCAGAGATCAGGAAGGCGTAGAATATGTCAGAACGCTGCTTGGCAAAGCGGCAGACAAAACGACTATACAGTTTCTCCCCGACGTTGCTTTTGTGCTTGATGCCGAAAACCCTGATAACACGGTCATAAAAGAGTTGGAACGGGTCAAGGCGGGGGGGCACGTTATCGTCGGCCTCAATATTAGCGGCCTGCTTTACAATGATACGGGGGCGACAAGCAAATTTGGTCTCAAAAGCGATTACAGAAAACTTGTGAGCGAAATAATTAAGTTGTTTATGGCACACCAGAATACTGTAGTCGTTTTAGTGCCGCATGTGTTTGCTCAGATGGGCTCTGTTGAGAGTGATCCAGATGCCTGTCGTCAAGTGTATCAATTGTTGGCAGACGAGTATCCCGATAGAATGATCTTGGTAGAAGAGACGCTCGATCACAAACAAGTCAAATATCTCATCAGTTGTTGTGATTTCTTTTTGGGTTCGCGCATGCATTCCTGCATTGCAGCCATTTCACAGTCTGTACCGGCAATAGGTCTCGCATACAGCGGTAAATTTATCGGTGTTTTTGACTCGGTGGGTGTAGGCGATTTAGTCGTAGACTTAAGGACTGAAGATGAACGACAGATTTTGGCGAGTGTGCAGGATATATTCAAAAAACGTCAACAAATGGCGGAACAGTTGCGTGTCACCATTCCCAAGGTACAGGAAAAGGTATTGGGATTGTTTGATGATAATAACTTCAATGCGATGGTTAATCGATACGGATTAAAGACAATAACTAACTACAAGGATTGCTTATAAGAACAGATTAAAAGCAATCACTTTGTAGTTATTGTATTGGTGCCCTATGTACAGGACAAAAAAGTTAAAAAGCCGTGATGCTATCGCTTTTTTTGGCGATAGTATCACTAAAATAGCAGAGTTGCAGCTAAAAAATGCTCACAAAATGTTTATTTGTAGATTATTTTCACGCGCCTCTCTTATTGCATCAATATTTTTTACTCATGAAGGATTTTGGCACGAGAATAGGATGATTGTGAACTGCAAAAGTGATACTATCGCAAAAAAAGCGATAGCATCACGAAACAATTTAAAATCAATCGGTTATAATTTTTTTCCGGTACATAGATTGGTGTCACAGTTTTAAAATCCTTTTTTATAACGAATCCTTGTAGTTCTTGTTTTTTCGAGTTTCCACGCGCCTTTGTTCGAACCCATTGACAGTCCGTGCCTGCGTACAGTCTTCGCGTACCAATTTGCTACAGCAAAGCCAAGGCTTATGAACAAAGGCGCGTGAGAACGATAAAATCAACAAATTCAATGATGACTAAAACCGTTTTTATTATTGGCAATAAACGTAGTGGTTCTACCCAACTGGTGAGATTAATGAATCTTCACCCGAATGTTTTTATGTCCCAAGAATCCGATATTATTTGGATTTTGTATCGGTTTCATCATAATTTGGAGATAGTGCCCTATCAATGGGATACACCGGTGGGTATGAACCATACCTTGAAAAAATACGCCCAGTTACTTTCCAGAGATAAAACACCTCTGGAAAATTTTGTAACCATCCAAACCAATCTGATGAAAGATGGGTTTCAAGACATTAAACCGATGCACAAAGAAAATCTTTTGTGGATAGGTGATAAAAAACCCTTTCAACAGATTGATCCGGAAATCGTGCCGTTCATAAAAGAACATTTTCCTAACAGCAAATTCATCCATCTCATTCGACACCCATTCGCGGCCGTGAAAAGTTCAAAAGTTTTTAAAAGCGGTGAGCTTTGGAAAGGCACGTCAGAAAAGGATATTCTGAAACTTTGGACGCGACATGAAAGCCGGGTACAACTTGAAAAGGATAAAAATGAAGTGCCCATGCTGGATGTGAGATATGAAGATATTATTAGCCAAACTCGTACTTCGATGGCAAGGTTATTTGATTTTCTGGAACTGAAGTATGACAAGCAGATTCTGCTTGAAGCCAGAAAAATCACTCGTAGCACGATTAGAAAACATCCAAGGTTCAATTGTCCGCCTGAAACTGAGGCAATTATGTCTCAATACGGTTATAAAACTAAATCGTTTTGGTTAGAAAACCCGTTATATGTTAATTCTTTTAATGGGTTGAAAAAACTCAAACGAAAAATAACAGGGATTTGGTAATATAATCACGAATAGAAGGATAGGAGTACAACGAATCCCAGAAATCAGCGAATTAAGCAAGCAAATCCGAAATGATTTACCCAATTTGAAGAGAATGGCATGAGATTCATGTTGCTAGTGCAAGATCGCTCCAGTTTTCAGACGACGCCAATCAATATACAACGGATTGGGTTCATCCCCGGATTGATAAACTTAGGGATAAGGCAGAAAATACTCACGTTTCGGGGTTCAATAATTATGCTGTTTTGGATTTTGATAAATAAATGCTTTAGCTTTATCGTATTCGGTTGAGTGTGTAAGTTATTTGTTGCCATGTCCCTTATTCCAAATCATAACAATCCGTTTATTCCCAAAATCCGTTGTATTAGGGGAGTGGTAAGTACTGAACCATAAATTTTCAGGTATTTTAACAGGGGGCAACCATAAAGGATTGCCCTTCCTTCGCACAGCAAAGGGGCAATCCTTTATGGTTGCCTTCTGAGTCAAAATACCTGTTTATTTGTGCTTCAGTACTTATGAGGATTTCCGCTTTTTGGCACTCGTGTACGAAAGCGGAAATTTCCAGACGATAGGAAAACAGGGGTAACCATAAAGGATCGTCCCTACGAATATAATAAATATTGTAGGGGCAATCCCTTGTGGTTGCCCTTTTTTTTTATTTAGGAGTTGCTCATTTTCCAGAAAGAGGCAACGAGCCGGAAGTCGAGTTTGATCTCCAAACGGATGCTATCCCTTCAAGGGATAGCATCCGTCAAATCACTAAAAAAATAAATATTATGGTAACCAAAACAAAAATACCTTTATTAAAGGATCATCACAGCCATCCTTTTTTGTCGGCCCTGTTGAGTGATTGTATTAACTTAAAAGATGCACAAACCAAAGCAGAAGCGTTGTCAATAATGAGAGAGGCTCATAAAGACGAAATTAACATTATTGTTGGCTGGAGTAACAGCTGGTATTCGTTTGAAGAACATGAGTTGGATCAATTACCCCCGGTTATTATTTGTAATACATCGTTTCATTGCTTTTTAATTAACCGTGCTACCAAAGAAAAATTGGGGACTTCTCATCAGGAGATTTTAACGCTTATGAATGATGAGAAGTGGGTAGAAAAGAATTTACCGAAGATACTTAAATTTATCGGTAGTCTCAAACCGTACCACCCTAAACAGGTAAAAACTTTTTACCGTTATCTTTTACAACAGGGCGTATGGTTTGCGGAAGAGATGTTATTGCCTTTTGAGTGGGTGATCCCTTTATTTAAAGAACTGGGCTATTTTGACAGGACACGATTTTGGGCAGATATTGAAATGTTTCATTCTTTGAGTCAGGAAGTCCAGAAGGATGTCTATGGGATTAAAGTCTTTACGGATGGTGCATTAGGGAGTAAAACGGCTGCGCTTAAAGTGCCTTATTCTTCTGGCGAGAAAGGCGTATTGGTGTACTCTGATGAAGAATTACGTGCGCTTATCAATCAAGTAGCCGAGATAAATAAAGCGGTGGCTTTGCATGGCATTGGTGATAGGGCAATCGCACAAATCATCACGGTATTGAATAAGATAAATAATGAACAAGGCAAGATTCCGCCAACACGTATTGAACATGGCACATTAATCTCTCGACATGAGGCTCAACAGGCGAAAGCACTTGGAATTACTTTATCGATGCAGCCTAACTTTAGTATTAACTCTGAACGATATCAAGATAGGTTATCAGAACACTATTGTAGACAAATAAATCCCTTTCGTATGCTGATTGATGATATTGGTTTTGTGCCGGGACAGGATTTGGTTTTTGGCTCAGATGGTATGCCTTTTGGTGTACAAACTGCTTTAGAAAAGGCTTTATTTCCCCCGTTGCCAAGTCAAGTCTTAACGTTGGATGAATTTGTGAAGGGATATTGTATGCCTGATCATAAAAATGGCTTGCTCGAAGTCACGATTGATGAAGAAAAACGACGTGTTTCAACAGAAGTCAAAAAGGTGGGTTACGCCTAGCGGCTAAGGCTCCCTACGTTTTGATACGTTTGGCACCCTTCAATGCACGAACGATTCTTCGTAACTCGTGCAAGTTAACCTCGCACTCCGAACGAAAAATCGCGACGTTTGGTAATGGAACGGTTGATATCATTTTTACCTAAGATGGCATTCATCCGAGCAAAATGGTTTCAAAACCAACAATATAGAAAGCGAACACGCCTAAAATCGTATGAGAAATACTGATCCCAATAATGGTGCCATGACGGGCGTATAACCAACCCCATAACAACCCAATTGGAAATACAAAAGCAGCTATGTTTAAAGAAATGAACACATGCCGATAAAAATGGCCATCCAGACTCGATAGGTGGAAGATCCGGTTAGGAACATCTGCAAAGCCCCTTGAAGTCCACCACGGGTTAAAAACTCTTGAACTGGGGCAAGTAAAGCATAAAAAAGGCAAGCACTTATCAACATGGGTAGGCTTAAGTTAAAAGAGGCTGCTATAGTTTTTCAGATAATTAATTGATGATAACGCCCACTTTCTTGATCCTTCTTGATCGCCTCAGCGTTACCTTGAAACAGGATATACATGGCACTGGCGGGATCCCCTTCGTGCAGGATGAAGTCGCCGGATTTTAAATAAATAGGTTCATCCAAAATATCATCTACCAGTTGTTGTCGTTCTTCATATGACAAGTCATTGAAAAGAATGTTTTTTCCTAACAACTCTATATAATCGAAGCATTAAATTTTTCATTGTGTCACCTCAAAAATGAGCCAAGACTGAAACTGTCAGAATCAGAATTTTCTGAATAAAATTGTAATGGTCAACAATATATTGAACATTGTGAGAAATCAAATCATATTTTTTAGAAAAATCGGAGATCGAAGGTGTTCAAACCCTTTCTTTTTTACAGATAATGTAGGGTGGGCAACGTGTTTTTGTTGCCCACCAAACACCTACAAAAAAACTTTACATCAAATCAAGGTGACACACAGGTGGAGTCAGCTTCGGTGATTTGGATTTGATCCAGCAATAGCTTTGTAAGTTCTACCACGCTGATTCCCGCCATAAGTGTTACCATTGGCACCTCTACTTGTAGTTCCGTTTCTAAACCTTTTTTCAATTGAACAGCCATCATGGAATCAAGGCCTAAATGGTTCAAAGGCATCTGTCTGTCAAGTTGAGAGTCATTCAATTTCATGGTCTGTTCAACTTGTTGAATTAAATAAGATTCTAACCGTGACTGACGCTGTTCGGGTTCAGTCGTCAGGAGACTCTCTCGCGTTAAACTCTCTTGGCGAGTGAAGTTGCTAAAATCCGTCGCCATGCCATGGTCAAATTGAGAAACGTCACCCTCTTCAGACTGGCGTAACAATTGTGAATAAGGCACGAAGGCCGAAAGAAGTTTTTCTTGGTTGACGCGCCTAATCGTATTGAACCGTAAATAATTGTCTTTCTGGACGGTCAATAAACTGTAAATTGCCAACTTTTTTCGCAACAAATCCCCTAAGAAGTGAGTGCCTTTCATAATCGTTCTGGTCACTTCATCAATCTCTTGGGTGAGGTGAGACAAATTCTCGTCAAAATTGGGCACCTCTACTAACAAATTTCCCATTTCATGGCTGGCATCCACACATTCTACTATCCTTAAATGATTGTGAGCCAGCAAGTCGGCCCAGTCCTCTTTCGGAAGGAAGTTGGTAGAGGAATCAGGATGTTCAATAGCTGCCGTTAAATTTGACATGATTTCAACCAAAATCAACAGGCCGCCATTTTTAAGAGACGGTGCTAAATTGGCAACAACGCCCTGCTTGTTCTGAAGATGATGAATCGCCTGAGAGCACAAGACAAAATCATATTGGCTTGGCAATTCCTCTTCTGAACTATTCAGTTGATAAAGCTTGATGCGGTTTTGCAAACCACAAGCACAAATCTGACTATTACCAATCTCTAGTTGCTCTGAAGAAATAGAGCATCCTTCCAAATCCAGATGAGGATACTGCCTTCCTAACGCGATTAAGTCCAAAGCATCGAAGTAAGTGCTATCAAGTCCCTTTGTTAAGACCGAAAAATCTATTCCCTTAAAAAGTACCTCTTTCATTTTCTGTTGCGCCTTCATAACGCGCTCAAAATGTTCTCGATAGGGTTCTGGCACATTTTCAGATTGGAGTTCAAAACTTTCAGATTGGGGTCCAAGATTTATCTGGGGCGTATTATCAGCTTGAACCGTTTTCACCCAATACCGCAGACGTTGCCATGGATAAGTCGGTAACAGGAGACGGTGACGTGGGTAATCTTTATCAAAACCAGACCAATCTATAGGCACACCGCGTACATATAATTCTCCCAAACTCTGGAGTAACGGTTGCCAATCTTCCGATTCTTGGCGCAAACTGACCAGCCAAGTCCCTACACCTTCTGGCAGACACTGACAACCCATGCTCAACAAAGAGGGCTTGGGTCCAATTTCCAAGAAAATTTCAGAGCCTTGCTGATAAAGCGTTTCCATACCCGCTGCAAAACGCACTGGTTCACGCACATGACGACACCAGTATGCTGAAGTTGCTATCTCATCTGTTGCCAGTTGTCCGGTGAGATTAGAACACAAAGGTATTTGAGGCGTGGAATAAGATATTTCGGCCGCAACCCGCTCAAACTCGGCCAACATCGGTTCCATCTTATGAGAATGAAAGGCGTGGGAAACGGGCAAGCGTTTGGTTTTGATGTCTTCTGCGCTCAAAGTTGCGATGATGGTTTCTATGGCTTCGTGTTTCCCAGAAATGACCACATTCTTCGGGCCATTAATGGCTGCGATGGACACGTCTTGCGCGAATGGCTCAATTATCTCGGTAGCCCGCGTTTCATCCACCGACAGCACGAGCATCTCGCCTTTATCACAAAGCGTTTGCATTAAACGCCCCCGCGCGGCAATCAATTTAAAGCCATCTTCTAAGCTGAAAACCCCAGCGACACAAGCAGCAACATATTCGCCGACACTATGCCCCATAACAATATCAGGTGCTATGCCCCAAGATTTCCATAACTCCGCAAGGGCATATTCTACCGCAAAGAGAGCCGGTTGGGTGTAGGCGGTTTCGTTTAGAAGATAATTGATATCTTCACCTTCTGGCTGATCGACTTCGGCAGTTTGAGTCCTCGAAACTTTCGCGGGTAAATACCCGATAATTTCAAGCAGCGACTTTTGACTCACATCGATAGACGGACTGGGGATGTGTTGCAGAATGTCCTGACAACGTTCCAACATCTGACTAAAAATGGGTTGCGTCTGATAAAGTTGCTGTCCCATACCCACATATTGGGCACCTTGGCCAGTGAATAAAAACGCTATTTTCTTGGGTTTTGGGTTTGGCTTTAACACACCCCTAAATCCCCTATCAATATGGAAATTTTCTTCCTTGCCCGCCATTCCACCATTCCCTATTCCCCATTCCCTAAAAGCCCCCAATTGTTTGCTCAAATGCACAGTAGAATCTGTGAGCATAGCAAGGCGATGATTAAAATGTGAACGTCCGGTATTGACGGTGAAACAAATATCGGCTAAGGATTCTTCTGAATGGGACTTGAGATAAGTTTCATAACTTTGTGCCAGTTCTCGTAAGGCCGACTCACTTTTTGCCGAGAGGGTGAACAGATGTTGAGGACGTTCTTCCACAGAAATCTCCGAGGTTTTAAAAACCTCGGAGGTTTTGTCGATTTTGGGCATTTCTTCCAGCACCAGATGCGCGTTAGTGCCACCAAAACCAAATGAACTCACCCCAGCGAATCGTCGCATATCCCCCGTTGAAAAAGTAGGGAAAATTTCCCAGGTTTGTCGCTGGGTGGGTATTTTTAAAGGTGTGTCTGCTATCCCAATAAGTGGATTGAGTTCGCTTAAATGCAAATGGGGGAAAATTTCCTGATGTTGTAAAGAAAGTACCACTTTAATTAAGCTGGCAATGCCGGCGGCTGCTTCTAAATGACCAAGATTGGTTTTCACTGAGCCAATCCAACAAGGCTGCTCTGGTTTTCGGCCTTGCATCAGCACTTCTTTTAACGCATTGACCTCAATGGGATCTCCCAAAGAAGTCCCAGTGCCGTGGGCTTCAACATAGCTAATTTGTGCTGGGGTGACTGAAGCATTTGCTAAAGCTTTGCGAACCACGGCTTGTTGAAACAGTCCATTCGGTGCGGTGAGTCCATTGCTTTGACCATCTTGATTTATCGCAGATCCTTTAATGAGGGCAAGGATATTGTCACCATCCGTTACCGCTTCTTCAAACCGTTTCAGGAGTACCATGCCACAACCTTCGCTACGCACATAACCATCGGCCTTGGCATCAAAGGTTTTACAACGTCCATCAGCGGCCATCATCCCAGCAATGGAAAAAGTGAGGGTCAAATCGGGAGTCAGGATAAGATTCACGCCACCAGCCAATGCCAACTGACATTCCCCTTGCCGTAAGCTCTGACAAGCTTGATGAATGGCAACCAACGAAGAAGAACAGGCCGTATCTACCGCAACGCTTGGCCCATGTAAATCTAAGACATAAGATAAACGGTTGGCTGCAATGCTCAACGCATTGCCCGTCCCCCAATAAGCATCAAACCCAGCGCGATGTTCAGACTGTAAACGAGCAAAATCATTGCCACTAATGCCAATAAAAACGCCGGTTTGACTGCCAGCGAGTTGTTCCGGCGATTGGCCTGCATTTTCCAAGGTTTCCCAACTGACCTCTAGCAATAACCGTTGTTGCGGATCCATACTTTCGGCTTCGCGTGGCGAAATGCCGAAAAATTTGGTATCAAACTCCTCCACCGACGTTATAAAGCCTCCCCAGCGAGTATTCATTTTGCCGGGGATATCAGGATTCGGATCGTAGAAGGCATTGACATCCCAACGTGATGGTGGCACTTCAGTGATGGCATCCTTCCCCTCACGCAACAACTGCCAAAAAGCTTCTATCGTTGGCGCGCCCGGGAAACGACAGCCAATGCCGATGATAGCAATAACCCCGTTAGATTTTGGTTCATCAGATTCTAATTCAAACGTTGAATTTGAAACACCAATATTGAGAGACTCAACCAAAGCCTCAAGAGTGGGGTAATCATACGCTACCGTAGGAGAAATAGGCCGTCCCAGCCATTCGGCCAATTCGCCTGATAAGCTGACTGCCGTCACTGAGTCCATGCCATAGCGAGTCAACGGAACCCTAATATCTATATGATCTGCCGCGACTTTGAGATGCTGAGCAATCCAATTCACCAACCAAGACTGAATAACCGCAGACGTTGGCAATTTCTGTGAGTTGATTATTTCAGAAGTAGGCAACGTTGGTTGAGAAAGAGAGGGCTTATCCGCACACTCAGCCGCTTGTCGCCATTCTCCCACAACAGCGAGATTGCCAGCCAGAAACTCAGTTCTCGACTTTCGACGCTGAACTTTGCCGCTGGATGTTTTTGGGAGATGGCCAGTTTTGAGTAGCAACACGGTATAAACAGGTAACTCGTGTTGTTCTGCCAATGCCTGACGAATAGCACCAACCACTTCCTCCACATCCAAGTTTCGCAGATAATGCCGTTTTACTTCTTGGACAACGACTGCTTGCTCTTCTCCGTTGATTTCTACCGAAAAAGCGGCCCCACCATCGGCACGTAAGGCCGGATGGCTTCGAACAGTGGTCAATTCAATATCTTGGGGATAAAGGTTACGGCCTCGAATGATGATAAGATCCTTAAGACGACCGGTAACAAACAATTCACCGTTTTGCAAAAATCCCAAATCGCCTGTGCGTAGAAATGGCCCTTCGCCGGTATCGCCGAGATAGGCGTGGAAAGTTTTTTCCGTTTCCTCAGGGCGATTCCAATAGCCTTGCGTCACATTTGGGCCTGACACCCAAATTTCGCCCACTTGTTGACTTGAACAGGGGGAAAAAGTGTCTGGATTAACGATAACTATTTTTTGATCTAACCATGTTCGACCACAACCCACGAGGGTTCGCGTACCCTCTTCATCTTGTGCAGCTACCACACGATGTTGTTCAAGGGCGGTTTCCTCAACTTGATAAACCACGGGAGGTTTGGTTTTCAAGCCACCAGAAACAAATAACGTGGTTTCAGCCATGCCGTAACAGGGGTAAAAAGCTTCACGGCGAAAGCCACAGGTTTTGAAAGTATCGGCAAACCTATCGAGTGTTTCGGCACGAACCGGTTCAGCACCACTGAAAGCAATTTCCCAACTGCTTAGGTCAAGTTTGGCTCGTTGTTCGGGCGTAATCTTCTGAACACATAAGTCATAAGCAAAATTTGGCCCGACGCAACTTGTTCCCTTATAGTCTGTAATCGCTTGCAACCAACGATAGGGTCGCTGTAGAAACGCTATTGGAGACATCATCACACAGTAAGCACCAATATACACTGTCTGCAATACATTAGCAATCAGTCCCATATCATGGAATAAGGGTATCCATCCAACAACAACCGTTTTATCAGTATGCTGAGTCCCTTGCTTTATTATTTCTTCGTCGTATAGCACATTACCATGGCTCACCATTACTCCTTTAGGGGTACCCGTACTCCCTGAGGTGTATTGGAGAAAGGCTAAGGTATCGCTATTTATGACGGGTTCTTGCCACAGTTTAGCTTGATCATTGGTGAGCGTGTCGGTAGCGAACCAGCGCGGCTTTTTCAACTCTGGTACATGGATAAGTCTTTGCGTCATGCCTGAAAGAATATCAGAAGTGGTCAATACGACAGTGATTTGTGCGTCGGCCGCGATCGCTTGAAGTCGTTGATCAGGTCTGTTACGATGTGGTGGATACGTGGGCACTGCCACAACACCAGCATAGAGGCATCCAAAAAAAGCCGCGATATACTCTAATCCCGGTGGATAAAGTAACAATGCACGTTCCTCAACAGCCCCCATGTTTTGAAGTGCTGCGGCGATAGATCGCGCACGTTGGTCTAATTGGGCATAAGTCAGGCTGACTTCCTCCGTCTCACCATCTTTGAGAAAGGTATAAACCCGCTTATCAGGTTGGTTTTGCGCTTGGTGGCACAGGAGTTCAACTAGCGTCCTTGCATGAAGATTTTTAGTCATATTTGTATTCATATTCCATTATCAATAAGTAAAAAACATGTATGGGACTGGCGCGATCAAATTGATAGACAGTGCATTTGATCATTCTCATTTTATAAAGTGTTATGAAAAACTTATCAATCATTTCTATTGCGCCAGTCCCGTATCAGTCTTGATCACTGAAATGCTGAACGGATTTTGTAAGCCAATAATATTTATGTTATTATATTTATATTATTATAACTCGACTCGCAAGTTTTTTTCAAAGATAGCTCTATAACTACCAGCAGTTCCCGCTCATATTTTTAATAAGTGACTGATTCATAAGTACTTTACTATGCAAAGTTTATGAACCGCTATGATTAATTCTTTGATTTTTATAGAGAAAGTGATTTTATCATCCTTTTTTAAAATCAAACACTTACAGAGCCTTTCGTAAATTTTGTGATGTAAAACGTTTATTTATCAATAACTTAACTAAAATAAGAGCGGCAATTGCTGTATAACTACAAGGATTATTTATAATAAAGGATTAGATCGTCACCTCGAATTGATTATGTGATTATCGTTCACCTTAAACGTTTAAAATTTTATCCTTTTTTATAAGCAATCCTTGTGGTTATATAGCAGAGGTGTAAAAACTTGAACATCGAGTATAAAAAAAATAACTTGTATCCGACATTCATCACACCCCTTTTAAGTTTTTGATAATTAAATATAAAATAAAATTTATCGGCCTCTAATTTTATATCTAATTCATAATTCACGCGATGCGAAACGTATATTGCTAAGTCATTGAGTTTTATGGTAGGGGGATATCGCTGTGCGTATCCACAAAAAATTTAATCCTTAAAGTTCAATCATTTAAAAAAAGTTGAGCATCGCGTTAATTCAATAAATTATAAGAATTGTGTGCTGAATGTGGGTTGTATAACGTCAATTTTGGAATAAACCAGATGAACTTGAGTGAAAATGTCTCAGAGAAATTTCAACTCTGGACTAAGGAATTTAATACAGCACCACCGCCTCGGTTAGATAAAAAGTTAGTCCACAAGTATTTAGCGGAAAATGTATTCGTCTCACGAGTCGAGTCATTAGGTACTGAACAGCCAGACAGTTTCATAAGCCAATTAGCTTTTGAGTCAAATCATACTTTTTTTTTCGAGCATCCTCTTGATCATGTGCCCGGTTTAATGTTGATTGAAGCCGGGCGGCAGGCGACAATTGCCATTTCTCACTTGTTTTTGGATGTGCCTTATGAATGCGTTTTTATTGTAAACAAATTAAACACCGAGTTCAACATTTTTGCTGAACTTGAACTGCCAGTTTTTTTAATCGGTACGGTACGCAATAAAAGATACCAGCATGGTAACCTCTACGAGTTTCAGTCGGAGGGAAATTTTATTCAGGGCGAACAATCGATAGGTTTTATGAACGGGATCGCTACTCTCTATCATAAGTCAGAATACCAGCATTTGCGGGCTGTCTGAATCAGAATTTTCAGAATTTATTGACAGGTTTACCCTTGCCCAACGATGGTTTTCACCTCGCAATAAATGCTTTGCGAAGCTTGGCGCACCGCTTAGCCGTTGTATTTAACTGAATTTATTGTCAAATAGGAGCTAATAATATGGGCGTTAAGTTTGCTGCTCAATTTGATAGATTGCACCAAAAAATGCTCAAAAAATCCGCCTGTATAATCAGAAAAATGCCACCTGTTGTGGTAAGGGGACTAATAACTTTTGATATAGTGATGGGGCTTAACCCTTTGTGGTTTTGGTGGTTTTTGTATCGCCATAAGGGAGAATTTTATTCGGTTAGAAAGCTTATTTCTGTGTACATTTATTCTGTACGCTTTGGTTTTGAGTACATGATTATGGGTTATAAACACAAAACCTCGATTGGTTTGCCGCCCCGCAAAGTAAGCCAATCCTTGTCGGAGGAATTCGGTTATCTCCTGACAGCGCTTGTGGAACCGGTAAGAAATGTTGTTCAACCCCTTGGCATCCCGATAAAAAGCAGCTCAGTTGTCCTTTGTTATCCGAAAATGGATGCGGGGCCTACAAAGGAATTGTATGGGATTACACAAACTGCGGGCGTTATCCGTCCAATCGGGAGTCAGTTGAAATCTATCAATGTCCCCGTTTTCTATAGCATATTTGGGCAGGACGGGGTTTGCAACCCCGTCCGTAACGTTTTAGGGCGAATATTTAACTACGCCCGCTTACATCAGATGGAACTCACACTCCCAGAATTGTGTAGAAACCGACGACATAAAAGGCGAACAATCCTAAAATCAGATGGGAAATACTGATCCCGATAATGGTGCCATGACGGGAATATAACCAACCCCATAACAACCCAACTGGAAAGACAAAAATAGCGATAATTATCGAAATATATACATGTAAGGCACTAAACATCAAGTTAGCGATAAAAATAGCTATCCAGGTTCGGTAGGTGGAAGAGCCGGTTAGGAACATCTGTAAAGCCCCTTGAACTCCGCCACGGACTAAAAACTCTTGAACTGGTGTCAGTGAAGCATAAAAAATGCAAGCAATAGCTAACATGATTGGACTTAAGTTCTGAGAGGCAGCTAAATCAAAAATTGGCTCATTAGCCATTACATTGGTCATCGTCACCAAGTACCACTTGAGTAAAATAGTACCCAAGGCCACCAAAAGCGTGGCCAAAAATGATTCCTTTAACGCCAAACGCCAATTTTTAGTCGTAAGACCATAAGCACGAAGTGGATACCCGCTTTTACGGATAAGCATTACGATGGTCAATGTAAACAATAGGAGAATGGGGAAGCTTAGTATGGTAGTGATAGAGAGTTCTTTCACCAGTTGACTGACGGTACCAAGCAGCAGTATAAAAAGACCACTGGCAATCAACATGTAAGTGGTGAGATAACCTAAGGATGCACGTGCGTTGGCCTCGACCAAATGTGCTTCCAAGCTTTTGACCACGTTTTCGTTGGTAGAACGAAGCCGTTCTGCAAGCACTTTTCCCAACTTTAACTTAAGTTGGGTTGCTAGGTTGGGTATTTTCTCCAGATGTGTCAATGGTAAAACGAGGAGTACTACATCGTTGATCGCACGAACATTGGCAGAACGAGGCCCGGCATCGATAAGGGCCATTTCCCCAATACAAGCACCGGCACTTAAGACTTCTAATTGATGATAATGCCCACTTTTTGGGTCCTTCTTGATCACCTCAGCGTTACCTTGAAACAGGATATACATAGCACTGGCTGGTTCTCCTTCGCGCAGGATGATGTCCCCGGCTTTTAAATAAATCGGTTCATCCAACACATCATCAGCCAGTTGTTGTATTTGTTCTGATGACAAGTCATTGAAAAGAAAATTCTTCCCTAACAACTCATATAACTTAAGCATTAAATTTTTCATTGTGTCACCTCAAAAATAAGCCAACCTTCGGAAAATTTAGGCGTTTTAAACAATAGTGATCGGAACACTTTTTGCCTATTTCATTATATACACTTTTTATGCTGTTATAATGCCTCAATAATTGGTGGGTTTCCGTCAAGGGTTTGCCCCCGCGAGCGGTACGTTTACCCCGTGAATGTGGGATGATGACTTTATAAAAAATAGATTTATTAAATAAATGATGTTACGCACATTGCTTCTTGAAGTCATGAGTTGTGCAATAAAGGCTAAGTTCCATACCATGATGATATTTGGCGAAAGGGCTTACGCTACGATTGCTCCTACATTGATAGATTGTAGGGGCAATCCTTTATGGTTGCCTCTCTGGACTCATTTTGAAGCTGTGTGCGTAACATGAGTAAATAACAATAAATTAAAAATCTATGCAAGAGATGTTCCGATCACTATTGCGTTTTAAACATCATTTTTACCCTCAATGTGACGTTTTTCCGCCGAACTGATAACGGCGTAAAGAGGGGGGGCTGACGGTGGCAACTTTCTTGCGAAGTTTTTGGCTTTTCCTTTCGCGTTGATATGCTCGGACAGGCCGTAGCTTGCAAGTCCTGCGGTTTCAAAACCAAAACCAAGTCTTGCGTAAAGCTGTCGCAGCCTTTTAAGGAAAAATTTAGATGTTGATATCCTTTTGTGATAGGATACTAAGCCGTTTTGGAAATCTTCAACGCTCATGTTCAAAGGACGAAAAACAACATGGCGATAGTCGTAATGAGACCAGTTTTGATCGATGATGCGACCCTGTTTCAGCAGATTGTTGTAAAGCACGGTCTGGGGATACGGCACTAAATTGTCCGCAATAACGTAATCCAGTTCGGTATTTAGATAAAAATTGTAGACGTTGTCGAAAACCTCAGGGCCATCGCAATCCAGACCAAAAATGAAATTGCCTTGCACCAATATTCCGAGGTCGTGACAGCGGCGAATCAATTCTTCCACTTTTTCAGGCGTGGAAACGGCACCGTGTTTCCCCAGTTTTTGCGTGAGCGTTTCGATACCAATGGCAATGACCTTGACGCCCCCTTGGGCCATACTTTTGAGAAGTTCTTTGTCACCAACTCTAGCGAGGGACGTTTGCACGGCCAAGTGCTTTTTGAGGGGGGCGATAGCTTCCATAACTTCCATAAGGTGTTTCTTGTGGAGACCGAAGCTGGCATCAGGTATAAACAAGGTTTTCCGTTTTGTATGCAGCATATTCTCATAGATGACTTCTGGATCCCTTTTTAGATAAGTGCCTGCCATAAGCGCACTGCAATACTCGCAGTCATAAGGACAGCCGATCGTGGTGGGAATAGCAGGTATTTGATACCAACTATACGAAGAAAAGGCCTTGTGAAGATCATCAGGGTAACGGAAGTGGTTTTTTGTGTCTGCTATGTGTTTTGTGATGGAGTTGCCGGGCTCGACCTTCCCAGCCTCTATATCTTCTAGCAGGGATAGCCATTGTTCCTCACAAACGGAGCTGGCGACAACCTCACATTTTCCCATCGCTTCTTGGTAGTGCAGCCCGCGAAAATGTGGCCCGCCTAATATGACGATTTTCCCTTTTGCCTGTAGTTTCTCGGCCAAACGATAAGCTGAATACGCAGCCACCGTGTAAACGCTGAAAGCGACGACTTCAGCGTTGGTGTTTAAATCAACACCGTTTTCTTTTGCGCTTTTCGTGCGAACCTGCCAACCTTTTCTTTCTGACCAGAGCCTAAGAACATCGAGTATGACAGGGCGAACGAAATTGACACCCTCGAAATAATTATACAGATGATATATGTCTATCTTCATGTTTTCTCCTTTTAGGTAATACTGAAAATGCCGAAAATTCTGTAAGTCATTGATTTTATATGACGTATATCCACGTAAGTCATTGAATTTATTAGAACTAAAAAAAATTATGGCGTTTTCAGGTAATAGGTAATAGGTATTTACCTTTCCAATACGTTTTAGATCAGCTTAGAAAACGTTTCGGACGGGGTTGCAAACTTTTGAGTTATTTTGGCTGATCACAACGGATTTTGTGGCTTGCTTGCCTATCAATGGTCGACGAATTCGGTAGACAAATGATGTCATTAAAATAATTTTTAAAAACAATCAATTTGTTATATTAACAAACTCGCATTGATTGAATAAATTATCAATTAACATTCATAATTCATAATTCATAATTTATACTCGACTATCAAGTTTTTTGTAACTTATTGATTTAAAATTAAATAAGATTAAATTTTTAGTGTCTAAAAACTCATTTCATTAAAAATCAGTGAGTTGCATGTCTGAACACTTGCCGGAAGTGATTGCTGCAAAGCTAAATAGCGTCAAAAACTTGATAGTCGAGTTATAGGACAGAGTCATCAACGGACCATAAATTATGGTCCTTCCCAAAATATGTTACAATCATAAAAATGAACAAACCGTGAGTTTAATCGGTATATCTAATAACTCGATGTTCTAATGTTCAAAGTTTTAGATCGTTTTGGTTTTTTGTTGGACGGTTCGTTCATTTTTTATGAGTTTGGAAAATTTGAGAAAAAGGGGCGAACGATTTATTACCCATTATTTCTTAAAATAACAACTAAGTATATATTAATATATAAACATCTATAAAAGCAAGGCTAATATCCATTAAAATGATTATTGTAAAGAGATTTAACCATTTTATTATAGGTGTTTACGTTCAAAGCAAACTGCATTAATGTAGTTAACTGATTGTTATTTATATAAAATTTTTCTATATTATCTTTTTTTTAACGGCTTAAAAAATGAACTAACCATGAGCTATAAGGTTGGTAGCATGAAATATATCGCTATTACAGGTGTTTCCACTGGAATCGGTTATGCCACAGCTGCTCGTTTGATCGCATACGGCTATCATGTATTTGGCAGTGTGCGCCGGCCGGCAGATGCTGATCGCTTAAAGGATGAATGGGGAGAAAATTTTACCCCACTCTTGTTTGATGTGACTGATGATAACGCAATAAAAATGGCGGTGTCTCAAGTTGAAAGTAGAATTGGTGAAGTGGGGTTGTCCGCTTTAATCAATAATGCCGGTATTTTTAAGCTAGGCCCATTGGCATCTATTTCATTGCCAGATTTTCGCACACTGTTTGAAGTGAATCTCTTTGGCGTGCTCAATGTCACCCAAGCATTTTTGCCTCTATTAGGTGCTCAAAAAAATGTGCACTATCCACCGGGCCGTATTATCAATATCAGTTCTACTGGTGGACGCATTGCCTATCCCTTTATGGGTGCTTACACCGCATCCAAACACGCGCTTGAAGCCCTATCAGATACCTTACGCCGTGAATTAGTCATTTATGGAATTGATGTCATTGTGATTGAACCTGGGTTAGTTGATACTCCCATCATCAATAAAGCTGAAGAACAAACAGCACACTTTTTGACAAATACCGATTACGAGATTTTTTCCGAGACGCTTCAAGCACAAATTGCCAAAGATAAACGCATTGCGTTACCAGTTGCTCTCATTAGCCGAACCATTCATAAAGCACTTGAAACACCGCGGCCAAAATCACGTTATCCCGTTATAAGCAGAAGATTTGTTGGCTGGTTGTTGCCACGTCTACTTCCAGCCCGTTGGGTAGATCGTCTCATTGCTCGTCAACTTGGCTTCAAAAAAATAACCACTATTTAAACCAGCTCGATAAGGCACTTGGTATCGAGCAACTAAATGGGGCACGACTTTCTTCTTTTCAATAGGTAATGGCAGGTAAGGGACAAAGCTGTAAATAAAATACGTTGTTTGAAATGTAGGCTCCTACAAATACTATTTCTTCAATAAATAATATTTGTTGGTTGTGCGTAAGTTATTTGGGGCGTGGTCCCTAATGGAGCGGCACTGGGATCATTGAATGGGAAAGCTCAATTATCGTGCTTTTTAACGGTTTTACTTGATAAAAAAAGAGGGATTTATTGAGGTTTGAGGAATTAATTTATAAAGCTAATAAAATCAAAGCCGGTGATGCCTCATTAATTGGCTCGAACCCCTCATAAATTCTTTTTTAAACCATGGTAAGTTCGCGGTATTTATCAAAGTAACTCATTGATTTGAATCAATCCCATTTAACGACCCCAGTGCAGTCAGGTGATTTTATTTTTTTTTCAGCACGATGAAGTCATAACTGAGGAGACGAGTCAGTAGCCCAATTGCAACCATTTGTGAAGTAATGGCCAGCGATGCCCAAGTACGCCATTCACCAAAAGTGTGCGTTTTGATTTTGAATAGATTTAACGCAATATAATAGGCAGCCTGTTGAGCTCCCCGCCAAGTTTGTTTGTTAATATTGATAAGTTCAACGGTCTGAAAATATTCTTCCCAAGCCATGCGGTTTGTTGTCATCGTACCCACATACTGCAAATCCCGCTTGCGCTTCGTTAAAAATCGTAAACGATCAATAAAGCAGACATCTGCGAGCACAAGGAGTCCTTCTTTTCGTAATAACCGTGCGGCTTCTTGATAAAATAGAGGTCGGTCAAAATGAAAAGCACATTCAATCGCGATGATCTTATCAACAGAATCGTCTGTTAGCATAGACATGTCTTCGGCTGGGGCCTGATGGAATACCATACGGTCGTTTAGATTTTCCAACACCGCACGATGATTGGCGTATTCCACCTGTTTTTCAGCGATGTTAAAACCATGCAACTTGCTGAATGGATATAGACTCGCCAGCAGAAAATCCTGTTCCCCGCTGCCAAAACCGACATCCACAATAATGTCTTGCGGTTGTAAACGAGCAAGCCGAAACACTTCCCGACATAATTGTTCCTGTCTTTTTTCATAAGACTCTTTTTTGGCGAAAGAATAACCGTAATTAAGGTACTTCTGTGGTTTTTGGAATTTTTCCAGTGTTGATTGAAAATAGTTGTATTGTTCAGCAACTTGCATCATTAACTTATCTTGCATAGAGCAATCATTCCTTTTTGTGATTGATTTGTGTAGGGTGGGCAAGTCTTTTATTGCCCACTTTAAGTACTCACTTTAAATCGTTGACAGTTTGTGTACAGCATATGTTAGAAGTTGTTAATGGTATTGCTGATTATCGTGGTCATGTCGCAGAAAGCGATAGCATCACGATGGGGGAACGGGTTTAGGTAGGATTACCGTAACTTATACCGGCTTTTACAGTGCTACATCAATGGGCAGTTCTAAAACCAATACCCGTGAATGAAAAATTTTATGCGTTAAATCCTGATGTTACGCACTGAACTTCCCTTCCAAAAGATGCCTTGGGATAAATCCCAAGGCTAACAGAACCGCCAGGTAGTTACACTGGCTTTAATAATACGCCCCGTTGGGGCTTTAAAACTTAGCCCCTTTGGTGCGAAATTAATATAGCCAGTGTAACTACCTGGAACTTAATTCCTATCGTGCGTGCCATTAGGCTAAAGCCTCCTTAAGTGAAATTGTAAGTCACCTTTAGGTTTTTTCGCTTTTAGCCTTGGGATTTATCCCAAGGCTTGTGGAAGCTGAGTGCGTAACATGCGTTAAATCTAAAGAAAATAAATAAGTTCGTATAGAAAAACGTCAGTCCTACCCTTGTAACATATTGGTTTAAGCCAAACCTTCAAGCCCCTAATAATGTTGCTACAAATAAACGTTAATTGAAAATAGCCGCACCCATCGGAGCTAACAATTATAACAGTTTGATTTTAAATATTTTTATTTTCATTCACGGGTATTGAGTTCTAAAACCACTCTATAGGCGGTTGTGTAGTCGGAAGGATGGTTCAGAAAATTGGCGGTACTTTACGCCACAACTGCTCGCTTGCTTGTTTAATCACTTCCTCCTTTTTTTGTTCCCAGCGTTCTGTCACGCCTTTTTACCAAAGATAATAATTGCGACGATCATTAAGAATATTAATGATTTCAAACAGTGATTCCCGAACAGCATCTATGAATTGAGGCATAAACACCAGCCGAAATGTCCCAGGCCAAACATATTGCGTAATAAAGCTACGGGTGCCAAAAGGTTTTTTCTCAGAGGCAAAATCCAGATAAACTCGACCCCCGGGCATCACCCATTTTGAAATACGCTTCATTACCCGCTGATAGTCAGACAAATCCTCAATCACACCCATCATGGAGAGGCAGTCATAATTATAAGGAGGTTGGAAAGAAAAAAAGTTTTGATACAAAACTTTTTGATTAAGTCCTCCGTATATTGTTTTTGATGGCGAGATAAAGTGATACCGGTGGCATGAACATCTCGGCGTGCTGCATAACGCAAGAATCCGCCCCAACCACAACCAATATCAAGTACCGAGTCGTTGGGTTTGAACTGCAACGATTGGAACGCAGAGGCCAATTTACGTTCCGCACCGAACTCTAAGCTATCATCGTCATTCTCATAGATACCAGGTGTCTAGGTATTATAGTCAGAATCTGCGGCCAACAATTGTATATTTTTGGAATCGTAATGTTTAGCAATCCATTCGGGATGACATCTTTCTCTACCAAACTGTAATGGTTTGACACGCCACCATGTTTTTATCCGCCTATTATTATCGGTGACAATCCCACTGGATAAGTACTCAATTTCAGCGTTCCTCATAAGCGTCTACTCTATACACACAAATAACATTACATAAAGTACGATTAAAAATAGCCTCGCAATTTCATTGAGTTTTAAACGGTTGGGGATCGTTCATCACCCCAACCGAGCAAATAAAAACTGACTAATAAATCAATAAGTTAAAAGTTATGTGCCTAGAGTAGCATAAGCGTAAGAAGGAAGAAATGGTTGAAAATCTTTAACACATCATTATGGTAGAGGATTGACTAACCTGCAACTCAAAGCATTTACTGTTATTCATAATTTTGACACAAGACGGTCTGATGGAACAACCCCAGCTTCACTATTGTTTAGTTCTCAATTTTCAAGCTTTTTGAATGGTTTTTATAGGAGATCAAAGAGATACCTTTGCCACGAAAGGCCCGTACCAACACTCCATCGTTCCAACCATAGAATTTAAAAACTGTCACAGTTTAACTCTACTAACACTCCATCATTCCAACCGTTGAATTTAAAGACTGTCGCGGCTTAAGTTGGTAGCCAAATATTCGTTTCAAAATATAAGGCTTAAGTCATTATT